>CAZCAD010000397.1:0-3434 GCA_964496525.1 uncultured Flavobacteriales bacterium
AAGTGCAGTCAAGGTTGCGTCCCAGGTAATCTGCATGGTATGGTAAACTCCATCTTCCATTTCGGGGAGAGCTGCGGCAGCAACAAGAGCGTGATCATTCTGCCCATTTTCGTTCATTCCAATATGGTCGGATGGGATATCTCCGGGGGCAGAAACACCACTGTCCCAGGTATCAATTTCAATTCCGATAGAATTTAGTATTCCGGCATATCCCAAACCATTTCCAACCGGCCCCACCCCAAATCCAGTTTCCTGAAGGACAAACATCATTCCATCCGCTCCACCATCCGCAGCGCCAAGATAGACGTCAAACGTCATGTCAAAATCCAGCGTTAAATCAATTTCGGCGGGACTCCAGATCGCTCCGGCTTGGTTTGTGGAATTTGTTAATTCGTAGCAATCACAGCCTGCCCCAATAATTGTAGCATCACCCTGAAGGGTCATTTGAGACCAGGAAGCTAATCCAACGAACATTCCAATTAACAGTAATCCTTTTTTCATCTGTTTAAATTTTTATTTCCGGAAAAAGAAAAATTTCATCTATACAGGAATTCGCATAATAAAATACTTTTCCGGGGTTCGAGTACTAAAACGTATGAATTTAATAAAAAGTTGGGTCTCGAGAACAATGAGGATTTGATTATTTCCCCGACAGCCCTTTGAAGTAATTTTTTAGTATCTCGGAATTCGCGCAGTCCGTCGTATTTATCTCCAAAACCTTGGGTCCTCCATCTGTCTTGATTCCAAAAAAGTCGTGAAAGCAACTTTCCAGCTGCTCTCGAGAATCCGCATGAAAATAATCTAAAGAAAATGCCTGACACATTTTTTTCACGTTTCCGGTATGTCCTGCAACGAAAGAAGAAAGATGGCCCGATTCTGACGGTCCGTCTATAAATTCAAAAATACCACCACCACCATTATTGATGACGATGATTCTTAAATTATCAACTAAATAGCTGTTCCAGAAGACATTGGAATCGTAGAAAAAAGAAATATCCCCACTTATCAATGTATTCAGGCGATCTGTCCCGTTTGCCATTCCAAGAGCCGTACTGCTGCAGCCATCTATTCCACTAACACCCCTGTTTGCGAAATATTTAATACTCCCTACCGGATCAAACAACTGGCAATATCGGACAACCGAACTATTGCCCATATGAAGATTCGAATTTTCCGGTAAGGTTGAAAGAACAAGTTCAAAAGCTAATAAATCACTGAATTCCAGTTCCAGCAGTTGTGACTGATGCAGCTCCGCTGTCTCAAAATCCTTTTGTTTCCATTTGTTTCCGAAAGATGATTCACCGATCGAATTTATTTCTTGTAAGAAGTTGAAAAATGAACTTTGAGAAAGCTGAAAAGATTCTGTTAATATCTGAAAGCAATTTTCTTCAAATAAGTATTCACCAACTCTCCAATGAACTTGAGGCGGATGATCTCGAAATAATTTCTTGATCCGTTTAGAAATGACTGCTTCACCGATTGTAATAAGCAAATCCGGTATAAAGTCTTCGATCTCATCTCCGCTAATTCGTGCCAGTGTCCGATCAATGCAATGACAGATCTGTGTAAAATTCTGAATGTTAGATGTGTTCTCAACGATTACTGCAACCGATGGGTCATCAATCAAGATCTTTAGCGCCTCCGAAGGAACGTAATCAGCGGCTTGTTGGCCAATTAATATCATTCGCCTATGGGAAGATTTCCACTTTTCCTTTATCCGATTCTTTTGAGCATCGTCGAGGACAGGACTCACTTCATCCGGCTTTTCAATCTTTAATTCCAGGAGCTCAACTTCTGAAAGCAGGTACAGTGGTTCTGACAGAGGAATATTCAGATGTACAGGTCCGCTGACTCCCGATATCAAGGTCGATAAGGCTTTTTGCACAATCTCCTCAGATTCCTTAAGCATTTTCTTGTCCCGAACGCAAGGCAATTCAAACTGCGCCTTGACAAAATTGTTGTAAACATTTTTTTGACGGATTGTCTGTCCATCTCCCTGGTCAATCAATTCGGGAGGGCGATCAGCCGTCAAAACAAATAATGGAATTTGACGATAATATGCTTCTGCAATTGCAGGAGAATAATTTAAAGGGGCACTTCCTGAAGTACATGAAATGGCTACAACCTGGTCTAGTGCTTCTGACAGTCCTATAGCAAAGAATGCTGCACTGCGCTCATCGTGAATGAGATAAGTCTTGATTTTCGGATGAGACTCAAAGGCAATAATTAATGGAGCGTTTCTGGAACCGGGAGAAAGGACTACATTATAAATTCCGGATTGAACGCAAAGCTCAACAAAATGGGCAATATGAGCGATTCCGCTGGTTTTCATCAGGATTACAAAAATAGCGGTTTTTACATACGAAAACGGCTAATCACCTAACAGACCCCTAACCAGCAATCTGAAACCTTTTCCATGAACATTCATAATCTCAACCTGTTCTGATTGCTTCATATATTTCCGAAGCTTTGTGATGTAAACATCCATGCTTCTTCCATTAAAATAGTTATCATCTCCCCAAACATGATTAAGGGCATCATTTCTGTCCAATACCTCCCCCTCATTCTTAACCAAAAGATAGAAGAGTTCGTTTTCTTTGGTGGTCAATTTGTTTTGCTCCTCGTTTATTTGAATGGTTTGGGCCAAATAATCATAGGCAATATCGCCCACTTGGAAATTAGTCTCCTTCTTACCTTCCTTATAAGAACGCTTTAAGATAGCACTGATTCTGGCAACCAATTCTTCCATAGCAAAAGGTTTGGTCATGTAGTCATCCCCACCAACGTCAAAGCCCATGAGTTTATCGTCCTTCATTGACTTGGCCGTTAAAAAAAGAATTGGAATTTCCTCATCAATCAACCTTATTTCTTTGGCTACTGAAAATCCATCTTTTAGGGGCATCATCACATCCAGAATGATAAAATCATATAGTTGCTCTTTAAATCGCTTTAAGGCAATTTCTCCATCTACGCAAAGTGTCACTTCGTACGACTTTGCCTTCAAATAATTTGCGAGTAATGAACCCAAATTTGTATCATCCTCTGCCAATAAAATCTTTACTTTTTCACTCATTTTTAATCGTTATTTTAAATGTTGATCCCTCTCCATATGTACTGTCGAGTTCTATTTCACCTTGATGCAGTTTTACAATTGAATTCACATAACTTAATCCAAGACCGAAGCCCTTAACATTATGCACATCACCTGTTGGAACTCTGTACAAATTTTCAAATATTCGTTGCTGATCTTCCTTTTTTATTCCGATGCCGTTGTCTGCTACCAAAAGGAAAAAGCCATTTTTAATTTTTTCCAACGTAATTTTCACGATGGGATTCTTATCGCAATACTTTAAGGAATTATCGAGCAGATTATAAACAATATTTCCAAAATGGATTTTGTCCAAGTCCCAATTGAGCGCTTCCAGTTTTTCTAT
>CAZCAD010000398.1:0-3378 GCA_964496525.1 uncultured Flavobacteriales bacterium
AGCAAAAAAACCGGAATTTTTACAACTTGGTGGCTATAAATTGAAGACTTATGATGTTCATCGCCATGACGGATTATACAAAGGAACAATCATTGAAGGGATTGGTATGATTCACTATGGTAGCTGTACTTGGTGTAATAAGTTTATACGTTTTAAGAACAAAGATTTCGAACTAACTCCATAATTTCTAATTGACTTTGGGTTCATTAAACCTTAAATTCATCAAAAGTTTCAATATGAAATCATCTCTTCTTTCACTACTCTTTTTCTTTGCGGCTGCATATTGCGACGGCCAAACTACCTCCATTCCGGATGCTAATTTTGAGGGTTATTTGGTGAGTTTCGGTATTGATTCGGACGGAATAGTTAACGGACAAGTGCTGACCGCAGATATTGTCGGTGTAACAACTCTTGATGTGACCTGGCTTTCAATCAGCAGTTTAATTGGAATAGAGGACTTTGCCGCTTTGACCAATTTGAATTGTAGCTTTAACAGCCTCTCTTCTTTGGATGTGACACAAAATGTCAATCTGTCTGAGCTCAGATGCGCTGCTAATTTGATAACCGAATTAGATGTTACTCAAAACACGGCCTTAGTCACTCTTGATTTTGTCGGTGATCAACTCACCCAAATTGATCTGTCCCAAAATTTGTTGTTGGAGACCCTATGGGCATTGGATAATCAATTAACTACCTTGGATCTTAGCCTTAACTCTGCTCTTACCACGATAGGATGTTGGGACAATATGCTGACATTTTTGAATGTGGCGAACGGAAATAATACTGCGGTAATATCTTTCAATGCCTACAACAATCCGGATTTATTTTGCATTAATGTGGATGATTCAACCTATTCGGCAGATAATTGGACCGGTGCAATAGATGCCCAAAGTTATTTCAGTACGAATTGTTATGTTGGAATTGATGAAACAGCAAAAAATGATCTTCTCCTCTACCCAAATCCCATCGAAAATAATTTATACTTTACAGTTTTGGAGAACTCATCCTACGTTCTGATCAGCTCCTCCGGACAGAAGATTATAAGGGGTAGATCTTATCCCGGAGAAAATTCGATTGACCTGAGAGAAATCGAATCGGGTGTTTATTTTTTTCTTTTACAAAACTCCGAAGGTTTGCATAAACAGCGAATTGTCAAACTGTAAAAGATGATTATGCTGTTACGTACTCTAAAATCCCTGCCATCCTGAGACCACCAGTGCTCTAATTCCGGGCTCTTCGTAATAACTGATTCGAAATTCCGAAATATGAATTCCGAATCATCTTTTTAAGCTGCTTAACGACTTTTTTTTGTTTCGGCTTTTGTTCGGTTATATGGAGGCTTTTAATGTATCTCATTGATTATCTTTGGTCGCGATTCATGGACCAAAAACTACAGAGCAGATTTTTAAAACTAGCCATACTTCTGGTATTGGTGGATGTTCTCTGCTTTAATCACCTTATTGAATTAAGGGGAGAAGAACCTCGCCGGTCGATTGTCGCCATTGAAATGTTAGAAAGCGGTAACTATGCCATTCCGCACATTCATGATGAAATATATTACAATAAGCCTCCTGTTTTCAATTGGCTGATCGCCGGTTCCATGAGCGTCTTTGGAACGGGAGAATGGGCCGCTAGATTGCCCGGCGTTCTTGCATTCTTAATCACTGCATGGATGCTATTTTTGGTCGTCAGAAAGTACCTCAATCATGATACGGCTCTACTGGTCGCTTTCGCCTTCCTTACCTCATCTGACTTGCTTTATTACGGAAGTGTAAATGCCGCAGAAATCGATCTGTTTTATGCCTTGGTGGTCATGCTACAAGCACTGGCCATTTTCAAATATCGACAGACGGAGGAATATCTAAAACTCTTTTTAATCTCTTATCTCCTGGCAGCCATCGGTATGCTCACAAAGGGAATTCCTTCTGTTGCTTTTCAGGGCTTGACCTTGATCGTTTATCTAGCTATCACAGGCCGTTTCTCAAAACTATTTAGCTGGCAACATCTGGCCGGAATTGGCCTATTCTCCTCCATTGTTCTGGGATATTTGTACTATTTCTCCTTAAGTGAAGATGTCTGGGCTTTTCTCAGTCAACAATTCAAAGAAGCCTCGCAACGAACTGGGAATGAATCGACTTGGCTGGATTTGATCAAACAATTCTTCTATTTCCCCGTGATGCTGCTGGAAAAACTATTTCCGTGGTCGCTCTTTACTATTTTCTTTGCCTTTAAGCCGGTTCGAAAATATATCTGGAACAACCCGCTCCTTAAATTTTCGATCATTTTTATTCTGGCAAACATCATTATTTACTGGACAGCGCCTGATTTGAGAGTCCGATACATTTACATGTTCTTTCCCTTTTTGATTTTATTGTTGGTCGCTTCGGCGGATAAAATTCGGTGGAAGGTTTACAAAATCGCTCAAATTGTCAAGATGATTTTGCTTGCCGGAATCATTGGATCAACGATAACCCTCATCGCCCTGCCTTTTATACTGGGAGTCTCGGATATAGTTGGCATTTTGATTTCCCTTGTTCTTGCGTTGGGAGTAGGGAGTTTAATCTGGCTGTACTTCAAAGACAAAAATGGCATCAGATTGATATGGATACTGATCATCGTTCTACTGATTGGCAGACTTGGATATAATACAATTGTTCTTCCAGAGATGTCCAGACTTAGTGATCGATTGAAATACAGAGATACAATTGCCGAGATGATCGAATCTGCTGACGGAAGACCAATTTATCTAACAGGTCCTCCTGAAGTACTCCATCCCGACATTAGCCTCTTCGGCCACACTTTTTACAAGCACGATCTTGAATATCCTCCCGGAATTCCATTCCAGGTTCCTTATTACTATGCCCATCAAACCGGAGAGATTATGAAATATGATCCGACTCCCGATTCCAAGAGCGTTTGTTACTTAATGTACGAACGAGACCTGTGGATTTATCCTGAAAAGAAAAAAATAGAATACAGCTTCTATAATGAATACAATAAACTGGAACTGCTGCTGTATTCAATCGACTAATCCCAACCCTTTAGCCCTTTCTTCTCAAATACCCATCTCTTGGTAAAATAATTGAAGAAAAACTTGAAGGAAATAACGATCAATTTCGGTAAAATCAAATAGGTAGCAAAGAGCGGGACCTCAACCAGGGCATCAATTAAAAATCCACCTAAGAATAGGGCCACGATCGAAAGTCCAATTGACATACCGAAGGCTATGTACTGATTTCGTTTCAGCTTAAATACATATCTTTTTTGGAGAATGAAATTGATACACATTCCAATAAATCCGGCCAATATCTCCGACTGGAATACAGTAAGAAACTTCGTGAAGACATAAGTAAAAAGCAGGACATCTACAACCGTCGC
>CAZCAD010000399.1:0-3375 GCA_964496525.1 uncultured Flavobacteriales bacterium
CAAAATCAGTTTGGACTCCATCGTATAAATAGCCCGCAACAACAATTCTACCATCACTCTGGACGGCGACGGACCTTCCATAACTGGCTGACCCAGCAAAAGCAGTCGTTACTACCCCATCGCCATCGAAAGAAGTATCTAAACTACCATTGCTATTGTAACGAACCAAAGCAAAATTATAAACCCCTACAACCTTGCTGTATCCTGCTACCAAAATCTTCCCATCAGCTTGGATTGCCAAAGAATGACTCTCATCATCATCTCCTCCAATGTCGGTTAGAACCATTCCGTCCGAATCGAAAGTAGCATCCAGACTACCATCGCTGTTATAACGCACCAATTCGAAATCATTGTCTGCAACTAAACTAAAACATCCTGATACCACAATTTTTCCATCTGCTTGCAGTGCGATATCAAAACCAAGCCCATTATATGCTGGAACCGTTGTTGTAACGACAATGCCATCTGAGTCGAACGTTGGATCTAAAGCACCAATCTGAGCCGTTGCATTGTTTGAAAGTAGTATACAGATTATCAGAAGGACTGCCCACCTAAAGGGAATATTCTTATTTTTCATAGCATGTCAATAATTTTCTTGGCGTATAAATGCTTTAATATTATCTCACCACCGTTAACTTCCTGTATAGCTTTCTGTCACAAAAGCCGGAGAGCGCACAGCAAACACCCGTTTATTGTAGATAATAATCCGAATAAAAAACTCCTATTTTGAAATACCTAGTCATTATTCGGTTCCTTTAATACCAGACGTAATTCTTGAGTTTAAAGTAAATAGCTAACCGACTTCTGGAATCGAAATTACGAATTTTCAATTTACTGCAGACGGGATTCTTTGAAGTTCGGAAGAGATTTTATGCACGTCTGCCGAATTATTTGAAGGGGAAAATCATAACATCTGAAGCAATTTTCATATCTAAATTTGGTCTAGTTAAGAAAAGCTTCCTGAATTTCGCGAAGTTTTTTTTGCTTTTTATTTAGCTCAAATAGCGATCTTTGCGGCCTCTAACTTCTCCGCCTGAGGCGGATTCGTCAGATTTTGAAAATGAAGCACAAATCCGGATTTGTAAATATTGTCGGAAATCCCAATGTCGGGAAGTCAACATTGATGAATCAACTCATCGGTGAAAAGCTTTCTATTGTCACGTCCAAAGCGCAGACGACACGCCATCGAATATTGGGAATTGTCAATGAGGATGATTATCAAATTGTGTTTTCAGATACACCGGGAGTTCTTGATCCGCATTATAAATTACATGAGAACATGATGAAATTTGTGAACTCGGCTTTGAAAGACGCGGACGTTTTACTTTTTGTCACAGATATTTACGAGAAAGGAGTAGCAAATGAGCATACGTTGGCGCGGCTAAAGAAAACCAGCATTCCAATTTTGCTTTTGATTAATAAAATCGATCAGGGCGATCAGGCAAAAGTTGAAGAGTTGGTTGAGTATTGGCATAAGGAATTATCGAAAGCAGAGATTTTACCAATATCCGCTTTGGAAGGATTTAATATGGAGCCGATCTGGAAACGAATACTTGAATTAATTCCGGAAAGTCCTCCTTATTATGAAAAGGATGAACTGACCGATCGACCGATGCGTTTTTTTATCTCGGAAATGATTCGAGAGAAAATTTTCACCAATTACAAAAAGGAAATTCCTTACGCTAGTCAGGTTGAGGTTGAAGAATATATTGAGGAAGAGAAAATTATTAGAATCAGAGCGATTATTTTTGTCGAGCGAAAAACCCAGAAAGGAATTATTATCGGTCATCAAGGCAAAAAAATTAAGCAGGTAGGGATAGAGGCCAGAAAGGATATTGAGAAATTTGTCGACAAGCAAATTCACCTTGAGTTATTTGTAAAGGTGGATGATAATTGGCGACAGAATGAGAAGAAGCTAGATAGCTACGGCTATTAATGTTGAATTTTAGAATTGTTGAATTTTTGAATATGTATGGACTTATGAAGTCGGTTAAATGGAAAATATGATAAATACAGATTTTGTTGAGGAATTGAAAAATAGAACAAAACAATTTGCGAAAGAAGTCGTCTACTTTTATCGCGACCTTCCACATAAAGGAGAATTTGAGGTCATAGGACATCAGTTATTGAGGTCTGCCACCTCTACGGCGGCGAATTATCGGGCGAGTTGTCGAGCTAGGTCTCAAGCTGAATTTATTGCTAAACTTGGTATAGCAGTCGAAGAGGCTGATGAGTCAGTGTTATGGCTCGAATTGGCTGATGAACTTGAGTTCGAGAAGGGGGACAGAATAAAGAGGTTAAAAGCAGAGGGAGAAGAAATCATGAAAATTTTGGCTGCATCAAGAAGAACCGCCAAGCGTAATAAATAAAAGTTGAATCGGGATCAAGAGTCGAATCGTATCAGATTCACCAATTCAAAAATTCCATAATTCAAAAATTCAAGTGTCGAACATCGTCGCCATAGTAGGAAGACCGAACGTCGGTAAATCAACGCTTTTCAATCGCTTGACTGAGAGTCGTACGGCGATAGTGGAGGAGGTGAGTGGCGTTACAAGAGATCGCATTTATGGCAAATCCGAATGGAACGGTAGGGAATTTTCTGTAATTGATACCGGGGGTTATGTTCATGGTTCCAACGACATTTTTGAAGGCGAAATTCGAAAGCAAGTAGAGATCGCGATAGCAGAGGCCAATGTAATTCTCTTCATGGTTGATGTAACAGTCGGCGTGACAGCTCTGGATTCTTCCGTCATGGATTTACTCCGAAAATCGAAGAAGAAATATCTGCTAGTAGCGAATAAGGTGGACAATTCTGACAGGCAATTGGATTCGGCGGAGTTCTATTCTATGGGCGTCGAGGAGGTTCATAATATCTCGGCCGTCAATGGATCCGGAACCGGAGATCTTCTGGATCGTTTGCTGGATGAATTTGAGGATGATGGTGATCCTGAAGATGATGAGGGGATTCCCAAAATCGCCGTGGTTGGTAAACCCAATGTGGGCAAATCGTCCTTAATCAATGCCATTACCGGCGAAGAAAGAAATATTGTCACGCCCATTTCCGGTACAACGCGCGACTCTATTGACAGCCGATACAAACTCTTTGGCTTCGATTTTACCTTAATCGATACAGCCGGAATCAGAAGAAAAAGTAAAGTTCACGAAGATCTTGAATTTTACTCGGTAATTCGATCGGTTCGCAGCATCGAATATTCAGATGTATGCATTTTCATGATCGATGCCACAGAAGGTCTTCAAAAACAGGATTTGAATATTTATTACGTGATTGAAAGAAATCGGAAAGGAATAGTCATTTTAGTAAACAAATGGGATTTGGTCGAGAATAAAGAAACGAATACAATTAAAGAGTATGAA
>CAZCAD010000400.1:0-3368 GCA_964496525.1 uncultured Flavobacteriales bacterium
ACGAGATGATGCTTTCACACATTTCGCTCTTGACGCTGCGAAAAAAACCGTTTTTGTAATTGGCGGATCGCTCGGCGCACGAACACTTAATGACAGTTTCAAAAAGGATATTCGACTGCTTTTGGATAAAGACATTCAACTCATCTGGCAATGCGGAAAAATTTATGTCAATGCATTAAATCCTGAGGTTGAAAAACTGAATTCCAAAAATATCTGTCTGTCTGATTTTATCTACAAAATGGATTTGGCCTATGCAGCTGCAGATGTTGTCGTATCAAGAGCAGGAGCGCTTTCAGTTTCTGAGTTATGTCTGGTAGGCAAACCTGCGATTCTGGTTCCTTCACCCAATGTATCCGAAGATCACCAAACAAAAAATGCCATGGCTTTGGTCAATGAAAATGCCGCTGTTTTGGTGAAGGACGTTCAGGCGAAAGAAAAATTAATTCCAACCATTTTAGAAATTATGGCGAATGAAAATAAACGGCAGGCACTATCTGATCAAATATTAAAATTAGGAATTGCAGATGCAGCCGATAGGATATTAGTGGAGATTGAGAAGCTGATCGAATGAAGAATAACGAATAGTGAATGTTGAATTAAGAAGTAAAAAGTTGATAAAGACCCAAACTTATGAAAAATGAAAAAACATGATTTAGAAGAGAGGTTGATAGATTTCTCAGTTTCAATAATTGAATTGACAGATATGTTGAATAATTCACGCGCAGGCACACGCCTTGCCGGACAATTGGTTCGGTCAGGAACCTCGGTTTCTTTAAATTATGGAGAGGCAAGAAGTGGAGAGTCTAAGCGAGACTTTCTTCACAAGATGAAGGTTGTCTTAAAGGAATTGAGGGAATCACATATATGTCTGAAAATCATTAAACGAGCGAAATTATGTGTCCAAGACGAAATGCTTGAAGAAGCAATAGACGAGAGTAACCAGATAATATCAATTTTCGTAAAAAGCATCGTCACCGCCCAAAACAATATGAATAAGTTGAATAAATGATTCTAGAATTTCAAATATTAACCCTCACAGAATACACTTCAAAAATCAACATTCTTCATTCGTTAATCTCAAATCAAAAATCGTGACTCATCAGCCAAAATGACCTACAAAAACATAAATAGCGTCTACTTCATCGGAATCGGCGGAATCGGTATGTCCGCCTTAGCTCGTTATTTTAATTCGCAGGGAAAACATGTGTCGGGCTATGATAAGACATCTACAACCCTTTCGGTTGAGCTGGAATCAGAAGGTATAGATATTCACTATGAGGATCTGGGGCCAAGAGTCATGAGCAATCTAATGGTTGAGACCACTCTGGTTATTTATACCCCGGCTATTCCTAAAAATCACGGCGAGCTAAATGCCTTTCGAGACAGTGACTATATGGTGATAAAAAGCACTTGGAATAATCACACGGTCTTTTGAAACCTTTGCTGTAGCCGGGACTCACGGAAAAACGACGACATCATCCATCTTGATGCATGTTTTAAATCAAACCGAAGAAGGCTGTAACGCCTTTATTGGTGGTATAAGCACCAACTACAATTCAAATTGCATTATTAATCCAAATTCGAATCGCGCTGTCGTCGAAGCCGATGAATTCGACCGCTCATTTTTACAATTGTTGCCAAACCATGCAATTATCACTTCAATGGATGCCGATCATTTGGATATTTATGGAGATGAAGGAAATCTAAAAGGGGCTTTTATCGACTTCATGAATTTAGTTGGTAATGATGGTATCCTTTTGGTGAATTCAGCTGTTGATCTTGAAAACGTAGATATGGGTTCAGAAACCGCCAAGATCATTAGTTATGGAATTAATGACGATAGCTCTGACTGGTTTGGAACGAATATGGTCTATCAGGAAGAACGCTTTTACTTTGACATCAACTCTCCGGGTAAAAATTGGGAAGCAGTCGAATTTGGATTGCCCGGCATTCACAATGCCGATAATTCTCTTGGAGTCTTCGCGCTTTGCATCGAACTGGGCATTTCTGAAGCGATAATTCGCGACGCTTTCAAAAGCTATTCAGGAGTGAAACGTCGGTTTGAGTTTAAGATACGCTCGGAGAATCTGATCTATATCGATGACTACGCTCATCACCCGACTGAAATTGCTGCTTTCCTCGGATCCGTCCGAAGATTATTTCCCAATAAGAAGCTGACAACGGTTTTTCAGCCTCATCTGTTCAGCAGAACAAGAGATTTTATGACCGGATTTGCAGAAGCCCTGGCACTGACGGACGAATTGATCCTTCTTGATATTTATCCGGCTCGTGAAGTGCCAATCGAAGGTATTACCAGTGCCGCCTTATTGGAAATGGTGAATCTTGAGAAAAAATCCATGAGTAGTAAAGAAAGAATTGTACGGGATCTTAAATCGGGCAGTTATGAGGTGATTTTGACCCTTGGAGCCGGAGACATCGATACCTGTGTTGAATCTATTACCAAAGCCTTTCAGCCATGAAACCATGGATAAAATATACACTCTGGAGCGTCTTTTTCGCCGCCGTAATAGTGAACTCCGGCTTCGTCGATTCTTCACAGAATCAAAAGGTTGTTGGACCCCCTGACATCAATATTTCTGTGTCTAAAGACATGCTGTTTCTGACAGAAGAGGAGGTATTGCAAAGGTTGAGTTATCGCCATTTTGTAGACGAAGAGAAGACATATAGTGAGCTCGAATTAGAGGAAATTGAGACTTATATAGCTGATATGCCTGAGGTCAAAACCGTAGAGGTCTTTTCATACCTAAGCGGTATGTGGTCCATTGATATCTCTTTACGTGAGCCAATCGCGCGGATTTTTAATTTGGATGGAAGCTCATGTTATCTCGATAAAGATGGAACATTAATGCCTTGGTCACCGAATTATACGGCTTATGTGGTCACTGTTACAGGCAATATTAATGAGATCGATTACTCCAAGAATGTCGAAGATATAATGAACAATGATAGTTTGAAAACTATTGAAATCTTGGATGATCTGTATGAAATATCAACCTATGTTTGTTCTGATGAATTCCTTTCGGCTCAAATTACTCAGATTCATATCAATGGGTATAATGAGTTCGAATTAATACCTCGAGTGGGAGATCAACGCATTTTATTTGGCAAGGCGGATTTTATCCCCGGAAAATTTAAAAAGCTGGAATACTTCTATACTGAAGGGATTAGCAGAGCAGGTTGGGAGAATTACGATACGATAAACATTATGTATAAGAGTCAGGTGGTGTGCTCTAAAAGAAATTGAATAGGATAAATGATCAAGAACAAAGGACAAATGACTGGAGCGAGAAATCTGCAAGTCTTATGTCTTTGAGCGAAGCGATCTTTTGTCTTTAATCTGAATTAAT
>CAZCAD010000401.1:0-3367 GCA_964496525.1 uncultured Flavobacteriales bacterium
TAAATCCGGAATGTCAGCAAATTCGCTGGCATCTTCATCAATTGAAGCATCCGTTGAGTCTCCGGAATTCTCGCCGCCTTCAGCATCAGAATTTCCGCCACCACAACTCATTAGTGCGAATACCATTAGAATCGAAAAACATCTTATTATTCTTTTCATAACTTATTATTTAAGAGTATTTAATTCTGTGAATCGAACCATTTATCGATCAGAATCCATCTCTATCAACTCAAATGGCAAACTTAGCATGGAACGAAACACTTCCCCACTATCCATCATCGTTTCATCATCCTGATCATACCTCCAGCTTACCACCACTTTGCATTGTCCTGCAGCGTGAATTACCTCGAGTCGGCGAAACAAATCAAGAAGACATTCCGATGAAGTGGTATTAAAATAATCCAGATAAACATTCAGTATTGTCTCCGCTTGAGGGTTCTGGGCATACTTTTCTGCCCATTCGTAAAGTGGTACATAAAAATCCAGCGGGAATTCAGGAATCGAACGACCCGTCAATTCCAATAGCCCCGAATTGGGGTCAAAATTAACATGAGGCATCTTTTGAGTTCCTTCGATCAGTAATTTTTCCATTTACTTCTTCTTCTCTGGGACTAAATTAAGGCTTTAATCTAGTGATAATAATCCATACAGAGATATGAAAATTCTTTCAGCTTGACAAACAAAAAAGAGTCCGCTGAGGCAGACCCTTAAAATTCACTAATTGGCTTGGCTTATTGAGAAGTCAAAGTGCATGTGGCATTTGGGTCTCCGCTTTGATAAGTCGTCTGTGTCTCATCACATATCTCAGTCGCATCTCCCTTTGTGGCTCCATTAATATTTATTTCCACGAGGATGCTCGAAACAGTGCAGTCACAATTCCAGTCTTTCTTACAAGAAGTAAATGAAAATAGGAATAAACCTAATCCACAAAATAATATTACCTTTTTCATCGGATATTAATTTTTAGTGAGCTTTAATGTACTCATTAATATCAATGCTCTAAATTCAACCGATTAGGGTGCTATTATTCCTTTATTATTTTCTGAATTAACAGTGCCTTGTCGGTTTCAATCCGAATTACATAAGCACCTCTGGCATAACTTCCCAAATTAACAATCAAACTTTGACCTTCCTGAGGAAAATACGTCTTTCTCGAAATAAGTTTTCCACTTAAATCACTGATGGAAATATCCAACTCTCCCTGGTAATCAATAAGCTCAACAAATAGTTTATTGGTGACCGGATTCGGATACAATTTCGCCTGGAGTCCGTCCTTCAGAGATCCATCTACCCCGAGGTCAGTGAAGGTATAGCAAGAGGAGGTATCTGAACACGTCCCATCAGAGACGACAACAGCGTAACTACCATTTGCCGTCACGGTATAATCTGCATTTGTTTCTCCGGCGATTGGCAAAAGATCCCCACAATCAATCCATTGATATGTCAATCCGGCTCCGTTCGCAGTAAGCGTATACCCTGCAACGCTGACGGAAGTGTCAAGTTGTGCAGGCTCAGTTACGGTTCCGGAAATGGAAGCAGAACAACCGGCCGCATCTTGTACAACTATCACGTAAGATCCTGCACCAACAGCGGTCAGGTCTTCAGGGTCATCGAAATCTCCCGTGCCGTCATTGTCCCAATCAAATGTTAATGGCGGTGCTCCGCCTACAACGTCCACATTTATGCCGCCATCTGTTGCACCAAAACATGATGCATCAGTGATTGTATTGATCGTGATAATCGGTGCGCCAGGGTCACTCAATGAAACAGTTAATGTAAAGGTACATCCGGCAGCATCTGTTGCTACTAAATCATAAGTGCCGGCACTCAAGCCGCTAATATCTTCTGAGCTAAACGTTCCGCTATTCCAATCCCAGGTATAGCCAGAAGTTCCGCCGGAAGTGGTAACGTCAATGGTTCCGTCGCTGAGCCCACAAGCACTGGGGTTAACGGCAAGGTCCAAGGTCACGTCCAAGGCAGTAGCCGGTTCGGTAACCGTAACAGATAATAGCACCGTACAACCAATTGCGTCCGTCACAACCAAATCGTAAGGGCCGGCTGTAAGGCCGGTCAAACTTTCCGTAGTATACGTTCCGCTATTCCAGTCCCAGCCGTACGTCGGTACTCCTGATGAAGTCGTTACATCAATGGTCCCCGTTGCATCACCAAAGCAATCCACATTACCCACAGCATCAAGGACAACAGTCAGCGTGTTTGTTACAACAACATCAAATGAGCAAACAACTGTATTTCCACCGACATCCGTCCCCGTATAAGTCACCGTAGTTGTTCCCTCTGCGAAAGCAAAAGGACTGGTATGTGACTGGGTGAAAGTGGCTCCGGCACAGTTATCCAAAAGCGTAGGATCCGCCCAGCTAACCAAAGAAGTACAGCCTGCATTATCGGCATCGGCGGCAATATCGGCAGGACAACCGGTGAAAGTCGGTGGTGTTACATCATCTATTATAACATTTTGAGTTTGGGTGGTGATATTGCCATTTCCATCATCATAAGTCCAGGTCACAACTGTCGTTCCCTGTGTTGTGATTGGGAAACCAACATCCGGTACGCCGGTGATACTTCCCACACAATTGTCAGTAGCAGTAGGATCAGTTGGTGTTGCCGAACATTCAGCCGTCACGTCTGGAAGTGATGCAACATCTGGTACCGGACTGGTCACATCATCCAAAATAACATTTTGTGTCTGCGTGCTTGTATTTCCATTGCCATCATCATAAGTCCAGGTAACCACAGTAGTTCCTTGAGTTGTTATTGGAAATCCGACATCCGGTGTACCAATGACGGAGCCTACGCAATTGTCAGTTGCCGTTGGATCTGAAGGTGTTGCAGAACATTCAGCCGTTACATCAGGTAAAACCGCTAAATCCGGTACGGGCGCAATAATATCGTCAACGGTGACTGTTACCGGAGCACTACAGACACCAAGAGTAATACATCCCCCTTCACCTCGAACGAAATAGGTGGTTGTTGCAGCCGGTGTCACAACAAAACTATTGACAATAGTGGTTCCTTCTAAAGTTCCACCGCATGAGCCACTGTAGATATACCAGTCAGTTGCTGAATTTAAAGCTCCGGTCCAGGTGAGCGTTGAGCTGGATCCCGGGCAAACAGTCGAAGGAGTTGCGGTTACCACAGGCACGTCCGGGTCTAAGCAGGGCGTGTAATCAACTATTACCTGAAAGTAGGGATCTCCGGCTACTGGAAGATTCTCAAATTGATTGATAATTGAGGAACCTACATAATCAAATGAAACACCGTTAGCGCCTCCGGGTGTATAGGCAGTCGGGTCGACATCGATTGTGTCCAATGGAACCGCCGCACAGGCAACCGCAGGCGGACTGTGTGG
>CAZCAD010000402.1:0-3366 GCA_964496525.1 uncultured Flavobacteriales bacterium
GATTTGGTATTGGAATGGGGGAATCAGTAATTAGATAATAGTCCCGATCCGCCTGAGGCGGACGGGAAGATTTTAGCGCATAGAGGGGTGCCGATTTGAGGGATCTCTCTGTTATTTTGGCCAAAGTCATCTATGAGCGATTCCAATCATTTCATGGAACAGCGTTCTAGGATCTAGAATCCAGGATCTAATAATATGCACGAAATCTATTTTTTAGAGACTGAGGAGTTCTTCTCAAACCGAAAAACACTCAAATTCCTTCTTGATCAGATTAATGTTTCGAGTACGCTGGGGACATTTGATGAGATAGACATTTTCTCATCAATGGAAGTCGAAGATGAGCTTCAGGAATATTTCTATTCGGCACAGCAACGAATTCTGATTGATATCAGACACAGTCCTCAGCACTATTTCAAATTTAAATACCAGGGCCTGGCCAAGGACTTTTCATTCATTTTTGAAAAGGACCAGGATTTCTCTAATGGCCATATCAGCTTGTCCTCTGATGAGGAAAATGCCATGATGGAGCGGGTGAAGAAATGGATTGAAGAGAAGAACTATCAGGGTGAAGAATCCGATCATAAGGAGGCCGTCCCGGTAGTCTCAGATAGTAAAAAGCGAGGACTGAATAATCAAGAGATAGTCGACAGGCTCATGTCCGGGAAATGGTATCTGAACAATTTAGGGTCGATGCGGACTTCCTTGTTTTACATGCGCTATGTAAGGGAGACGTTTTATTATTTCAGTTTAACAAATAGATCCGGAATTCTGTATGAATTGAATGAGGTTCGCCCAAATGAGATGGAGGCCTTCTTAACTAAAACGCAAGGGCCGGTCGGTTACATCGAAGATTTTTTTAGTCCAATTGAGGATTTGGATCCTGTTGCCGAAAAATTGGGTGAGTATCTCGATCGATCTTTAGAGATCATGAGTTTTCTGAAGAAGAATTCAGATCATTGCTTTACGATAATGAAAGACTGGCATCTTTTTTATAAGCCCCATTTAGAATGGTATTCGATTGTGGATTCTGAAGATTATGATGTTGGCTATTACGAAACTGTTTTTTCCGCTCACAGAGTCCAAAAAGAGGTAATTAACAGCCTGATTGGCGATGAAAAGGCCAGTACTGAAATTGGAGCTCGGTCAAAATCCGATCATCGACAAAAGGAGATCAATGAAATATTGTCCGGTCTCTTCCCGGCCGGAATATCTTCAGATCGACTTTATTTCAAAGATCAGTACCAGGCATTTGCTGTTGTTGGTGAAAAACTGGCCCTGTATTTTCAATTTGAGAAAAGTAAGAGTGATAAGGAGGACGCAATGGCTGAATTGGATTTCATTTTCAAAACCACCAACAAGGAGCATAGAGGAGTTATTTTAGAAATGATGGTGGAGGGAATAAAAGCACTGACTTCAGTTGAGATCAATAAGTTGCCTGCCTTGGATGCTGAAGTTCAAAAGTTGGGATTTCCATCTGCATCCAAGGAAATATTGCAGGAATTATTTACTGTCAAACGAATTCAGGAATTGATTAAACAGAATAAGATTTACATCGATTGCAGTTGGAATCGGATCGGAAATTATCGGTCGGTCAATTTTGAATTACTTCGTGCCACCAACCGATCCAAGAGAGAGGATTCACTTCCAGGGATATTGGGAGAGATACTGGAAGACGATGGATTTGTGAAGATTAAGATATTGAAAGAGTCCTAAATTGAACTTAGGTCGCAAACAATTGATCCATTTCCTTGAAGGCCTTAAACTCCAGGGCATTTCCTTCCGGGTCCAGGAGGAACATTGTCGCCTGTTCGCCCACTTCTCCCTTAAAACGAATATATGGCTCAATGACAAAGTCAATTCCTTTTATTTTCAGATTATCCGCCAGTTTTTCCCAAACCGCCCAGTCAAGCACCACTCCAAAATGCGGAACCGGGACGTATTTGTTTCCGTCCGGCCTTAGGAAGACGGGGAACCTGCCTTTGACGCCTGCCTTCCGTCAGGCAGGGCAGGCAGGTTGGACCAAGAGATCCCGCATCTCCGTTGCACTCCGTGCGGGATCAGTTCGAATACGAATTTTCTGATCGAAAATTCTGTCTCACTGAATTAAAGTCAACCCATTTGTCTGATGACCTTCCTTCTGTGCAACCGAGGATTTCGGAATAAAATATTCTGCAGCGGTTCAAATTCTGTACTGGAATGGCGAGGTGGAATGGTGTTATCATAATCGATCCTTATTCATTCATTTCGTTTTATCCGTACGAACTAACCAACTTATCAACAATGTTAAGTTGATTTATCCGGAGCAAATGTGTCGTGAGCGTAATAATACAAGGAAAAGAGAGAAAAAACATACGACTACGGAATTTTCAATTTATAAACATGTATACTATAAATGCGATTTGAATTTCATACATTCGTTTTGACCCAAATTAAATTTCAAAATGCAAACCGACCCAACTGAAGTACTGGAACAAAATTTCAAGTGGTTTCTGGACCATAAGGAAGAGTTAAATGTTCAATATCCCAATGGAGGGCATATCGTCGTTTGCGACTGCGAACCAAAAGGTGTTTGGGACTCCAGAAATAAATCACTCGCCGAAGGCATCAAAATGTTTGGAAATGTTCCTTTCTTAGTCCGTAGTTTGCGAGATGAAGATGCACATCAGGTGAATTTCTCTATCAAGTCAACGATTTAAATGTCGAGGATTAAGGCTGCCGCTCTGGAAAAAGAGGGGCCATTTGTTGGAATTTTAGTTTTACCTCCGATTCCTATTCAGGAGCAAATGAAGGCGGAGGGTAAAATGCCGGAGGGCCGTCATTTAAGAGCAATTATAGACACCGGTGCCGAATCATCGTCTGTCTCAATAAAAACACTTAATGAATTAAACCTGCTCTCGCGTAACTTCAGGGAGAGAATATCTACCGACGGGAAAATTCAACAGCCGGTTTATGATGTTGTTATTCAAATTCAGTTTGGGGCTGATGCTCCCCCGGTAAATTTTCAATTGGAAGTTGCAGGACTAAATCTTGATCAATTTGGGATTTATGCCTTAATAGGGAGAGATATTCTCCGGCTCTGCAAGCTGAATTATAATGGTGCCGAAGGAAAACATAAATTGGAGTTTTTAGGTGATATGACTAGTTAATGCGACTATGTAGCCTCCTCAACAATCCCAATCTCCTCATCCGTCAATCCATACAACTCATAAACCAGTTGGTCTATTTCCTGATCTGTTTTATCAATCTCCGCCTTTAGTTTCTGAGCCTCCGCTTTTTTGCTTTCAAAAACATCCATCCAATCCATTTCAGCTGATTTGGAAAGTTTTCTCTTTGATAATTTATGAGGACAGAGCAAAAGGTATATGT
>CAZCAD010000403.1:0-216 GCA_964496525.1 uncultured Flavobacteriales bacterium
AGATGGGAAGGCGGACTCAATTAAACTTGATGTAAAAATTAATCCGAAAAACGTATTCTGGAAAAGCAGCAATGGAAGGCCAATTTTAATCGTTGATGAATTAAACAGATTGTTAACAATTGATGAGTTTGGTTACAAAAAGTCAGAGATCATAAAAGAATCATCTAATCACGAAATATTGAGTGTTTTTGGCACCCAGGACTTTTCATATCTTTT
>CAZCAD010000403.1:227-2890 GCA_964496525.1 uncultured Flavobacteriales bacterium
GGCAGAATAAGCTATATTTGCGTGATGTCGGCGGGATATTGCTAACCGGCCGACCCATCAAAGGAAGTCGCACTTCAAACGTCTTAGGAGATCGACTAATCACCTTTGTTGGAAATAAGATTAAAGTGTATAAACTATATTGAAATGAAAAAAGTACTACTACTAACTCTTGTTTTTCTGACCGCAATTTCTTCTAATGTTCAAGCTCAAAATTTCCTTGGATACCGCCAATCAAATTATGCCGGTGTTGCCGGTGGGGATCTAAATCCGGCCTCCATCGCCGATTCACGATTTATCGTTGATGTTACCCTGGTCGGTATGGGCGTACAGGGCTATAACAACTGGGCGTACATGAACACCTCGAAAATGCCCTATTGGTGGTCGCAGTCTTTCGATAGCAATGACGCTGCTGTGGCTGCCTGGCAAAACGAACCGAATTTCGATAAAATAATACCATGGGATTCAACGGCTTACTACCAGAATTTAGGCCAGGGAAATTTCTTTGAATATGATAACCCTTCAAAGAAAGCCAGGGCTGCATACATGGCTGCGGAGATTGACATACTTAACTTTATGATCACCATCAGCCCTACAATGGCAATTAGCTCAGGGATTAAAAGCCGGACCTTTTTAAATATTGACCACGTTTCGCCGGACCTGATAACCTTGGCTTTGAATGGCCTTGAGTACCCAAGTTTATGGGACATTGACCTGGATGACCAACTCTTGAACTTCTCTCTGAATAGCTGGATGGAGTACAATATTGGATTTGCATCGGTGGTTTATGATGATGATGACCACTTCATAAAGGTAGGGGGAAAAGTCAAGTTGCTACAGGGAATGGGATCAATCTATCTTTACACAAAGAATGTAGATTACAGTGTTTTTAACGATGATACACTTCTTCAAATGCAGGGAGATTTTGATTATGGATATTCGTCGAACATCGACGAGCATTTTGATGCTTCGGCTTCTAACTATACAGGGGGCTCAGGTCCTAATGGCGAACTCACATTTAATGACATTTTTGCATTGGAATCAAGACTCGGTTTTGGTGCTGACATTGGGGTAGAATATGAGTATCGTCCGAAATGGAAAGATTACAAATATGACATGGACGGCGAAACGGATCTTTGGAGAAGAGATAAGAATAAGTATCTGTTAAAATTAAGTTTGGCCATTAATGATATTGGTGGGATGAAATATGTCAAATCGGATAACAGTCGAAACTTTGGTATTAATCTGAATGTTTTGAATACAGACCCGGGAGCAATGTTAAGTCTTTTTCAATTCTCTGAGGATACGGACGGTTTGGAATCATTTAACCAAAACCTCGATTCATTGGTTCAAGGATTGCCGTGGTATGATTACAGTATCATGACTTCAAATCCAAATCTTTTGGCAGGGACGGCTTATTACAATTCGGATGATCTTAACTTCTATATGAACTTGCCAACCCATGTAAATCTTGGTGTTGACTTCAACGTTTATAGAGACTTTTATTTGAACCTCAACGGATTCATCGGATTCCAGATGAATAAAAACGCGCATAAGGTTCGTTTCCCAACGGCAATTACATTTACACCTCGTTACGACTTTGCCTGGGCCGGATTATCTTTCCCCTTCTCCTACAATAAAGTGATGGGATTCAGAGTTGGAGCAGGTTTAAGAGCCGGTCCGATTATTATCGGAACATCCGATTTGAAATGGCTGTTTGCGCCGGGCAATAATATGAGAGTTAGGGGAATGGATTTGTATGCGGCACTGAGGGTTCCAATTTTGTTCGGCCCTCCAAAAGATCGAGACTTGGATAAAGTATCTGATAAAATGGATATTTGTATTGAAACTCCGGGTGTTTGGGAGTTCAGAGGATGTCCTGACACGGATAAGGATGGTATTCAGGATTCAGAGGATGCGTGTCCAACTGAAGCAGGACCAAAAGAATTTAACGGATGTCCTGACCGTGACGGGGATAAAATCATTGACTTGAAAGATGATTGTCCGGATGATGCAGGATTGGCCGAGTTTAACGGTTGCCCGGATAGAGATGGCGATAAAATCATTGACAAAAACGATGAATGCCCGGACGTACCGGGTATCGAGTTATTCAAAGGATGTCCTGATACAGACGGTGATGGCTTGAAAGATTCTGATGACCTTTGTCCTGAACATCCCGGTCCACTTGTGAATCAAGGATGTCCTGATACGGATAATGACGGAATCTTCGATTACCTTGACGGTTGTCCTGAAGAGGCCGGACCGGAAGAGAACAACGGCTGTCCTTGGCCTGATACTGATGGTGATGGTCTGCTTGACAAAGATGACAAGTGTCCTTACAACGCCGGACCTGTTGAAAACCAAGGATGTCCTTACATTGATACAGACGGTGACGGCGTACTTGACAAAGATGACGATTGTGTTAATGTTCCCGGACCGGTTGAAAACAAAGGTTGTCCTATAATTGACGAAGAGATCGTCAAACGTGCATTTGATAACCTTGAGTTTCAAACGGCTAAGGCCATTATCAAAGAAGTCTCATTTCTCTCACTTGCAGACCTTGCGAAGTACATGGTTGATAACCCTGATTTCAAAATTACAATCGCCGGACACACGGATTCTGACGGTGGAGCGCAGGCCAACCTGATCTTGTCTAAGAAACGTGC
>CAZCAD010000403.1:2904-3121 GCA_964496525.1 uncultured Flavobacteriales bacterium
AGAGGAGTTGCAGTTGAGAGAACTGTTATCAAATGGTTCGGTGAAACCCAACCGATTGCGTCAAACGATACTCCGGAAGGTAAGCAGAAAAACAGACGTGTGGAGATGGAAATTATCTTCGAGTAAAAAATAAATAGAAAATTAAATTGCCCCGATTCCTGCCCCGATCACTATCGGGGGTTGAGGGATCGGGGCTTTTTTACACCCATTTTCGGCT
>CAZCAD010000403.1:3131-3353 GCA_964496525.1 uncultured Flavobacteriales bacterium
CAAGGGATGAAAAACAGAATATTTCCATTAATTGGCTTCATATTATTTTCATGTGACTCTCGTCCCCGGCTGGATATAAGCGAGCAAGAGATTGACGAATACGTCGCATCTAAACTTGACCAATCTCAAGTTTACGACATCACCTTTAGTTTGAGGTACTCTAAAGGTCTCGACACTACGTATGAAGTACTCGCTTATGAACAGAATGACACCTTGATTCTG
>CAZCAD010000404.1:0-3348 GCA_964496525.1 uncultured Flavobacteriales bacterium
CAGCAACCGCAATCGTTCACTTTTTGAATAATGTTTTCAAATACTTTTTAATGCAAAAAAGCATTGATTGGAAAGTTGTGACTCCGTTTGGCTTAGCGGCTATTCCGGCAGCCGTCGTTGGAGCAGTATTATTGGGTTATTGGGAGGATTTCACTTTGTTTACATACGTTATCGGCCAATCTTCTTTCGATGTAATGATGCTCAATGTGATATTCGGTCTCATATTAATTGTATTTGCACTGATTGAATTGGTGCCAAAATGGAGCCTGGCTTTTTCAAAAAAATCGCTGTGGTTTGGTGGAGCGCTAAGCGGTTTTTTTGGAGGATTATCGGGTCATCAAGGGGCACTTCGGTCGGCTTTCTTAATAAAGTACCAGCTAAAGAAAGAAGTGTTTATTGGTACGGGAATCGTGATCGCCCTAATTATTGACATTGTGCGAAGTTCAGTGTACTTCACCACTTATGAATTCGGTGCCCTGGCTGATGAATGGAAACTGGTTGTTTACTCCTTAAGTGCAGCCCTTGTGGGCGCGATAAGTGGAAAATTACTGCTTAAAAAGGTTAAAATAGGAAGACTTACGCTCTTTGTTTCAGTAGCAATGCTCATCTTTGGTGTAGCGCTTGGAATTGGATTGCTAAACAAATGATGCTGAAAGAGGACATACGAACTACTTATAAAGAGAAGCGAGCTCAGATGAGCGACGATGAACGAAAGGAATTGTCGGCAAAAATTCTTGAGTTAACTCTTGAGCATTTCGATTTGGAAGGAAAAAAAATCAGTCTGTTCCTCCCAATTGAGCGACATCGAGAGATTCTTACCTGGGATTTATTGAAAGAGAAGAATAGTCGATTTTATTTGCCGATTGTAAAAACTGGTGGTCGTCTTGTACACATTTGTTACGAGTCTGAAGGACAAATTGAGGTATCTGATTTTGGAATACCCGAACCGATTTACGGTACCGTTGGTGCTCCTACTGAGTTTGATTTAGTGATTGTACCACTTTTGGCAATTGATAAAAAAGGACATCGAGTAGGATACGGAGCCGGATTCTATGATAAGTTCTTAAAAGAGTGTAGAGAAGATTGCAAGTTCGTGGGTCTCAGCTTCTTTGATCCCATTGAGAATATTGGGGACATGGTCGAGTCAGACATTCCTCTTCATTATTGCGTTCACCCGAATGGGGTCGAAAGTTTTGGCACCTAAGCTATTTATTGATTTCTTATTTCCTTAACTTTAATGGTTTGATTTTTGTAATTATTATGGAATAAACAGTGCTGTAAGGATGAAGTCGCCACTGCGATCTAATCCTGGCAGGGAAAAAGAAAGAAAAATGAAAAGAGTCATCCTGATTTTCGCATTTGGCTTGATTGCCAATATGACATTTGCTTCAGAGCAGCCGGATTATACAATTTGGGACCGCTTTTTAAAGGATTATGTAAGCTCCTCCGGAAAAGTGAAGTATAAATCTATTAAACCGAGGATAGATTCTCTGGATGCTTTTTTGAAGGAATTAATCGATCATCCGCCGGCTTCTGATTGGAGTAAAAAAGCCAAGAAAGCATATTATATCAATGCTTATAACGCATACTGTATGAAGTTTGTTTTAACTAAATATCCGGTTAGTTCGGTAAATGACATATCCTTTAGCGGTAAGGAAATCTGGGATTTTAGGATGGCCAAACTTGGAACCAAGAATTACTCTTTGAGACAAATAGAGAATGACATTTTAAGAAAAATGGGTGATTCCAGAATTCATTTCGCGATTAACTGTGCTTCTTATTCATGTCCTAAACTCATGAATTCAGCTTATACGGAAGCGAATGTCAGCTCCAAAATGACGAAGATGGCCAAAGCATTCATCAACGACCCAACGAAAAATCAGATATCTGAAAAGAAGATCAAAATATCCAAGATTTTTAAATGGTATCGAGACGATTTTGTAAAAGACGATCGTACCTTAATACAATATTTAAACAAGTACTCCAAGGTTACCATTAGTCCTAATGCCAAGGTGGAATACCTGGAGTACAACTGGGCCTTAAATGAATAAAGTTCTTACGGTAAAATTAAGTCCTGAGGAGCAAGTTGATATATTATCAAATTCTTCCACAGAGATTACTTCCTTTTCACAAAAAATGGACGATATCGGGCTATTTCCTTTGACGCCGAGAAAGCTCGAGATTCTTCAAATCAATGTAGGTTATATGTGTAATCAGCAGTGTGTCCACTGCCATGTTGATGCATCGCCCTATCGCACAGAAATTACGCCCAAAGATGTTCTGGAAGCCTGCTTGAGCGTTTTGGATGAGTCAGAAGTGGAAACAGTCGATCTAACCGGTGGCGCTCCTGAAATGAATCCTCATTTTGAATGGTTGATACAGGAACTCTCAATGAGAAATGTTGAAATTATTGTCCGATCGAATTTGACGATTTTGATGGAGGGGAAGTTCAAATCTTATCCGGAATTATTCAAAAAACATGGTGTTACAGTGGTTTCTTCATTGCCTTGCTACACTGAAGAAAATACGGATAAACAAAGAGGTGACGGGGTGTTTGTAAAGTCCATCGAAGCATTAAGAAAGTTGAACAGTCTTGGTTATGGGTTGGAAGATGATTTGAAATTGCATTTGGTTTTCAACCCTGGTGGTCCCTCAATAGCACCGAGCCAGCAAAAACTGGAGGATGATTATAAAGTGAGATTGAAGGAAGATTTTGGGATCACCTTCAATAATCTGTACACCATCACAAATTTGCCAATCGCTCGATATTTAGAGTACTTGCTAAATGTTGATCGTTATGAAGATTATATGATGCTTCTTGCCAACAGTTTTAACTCTTCTGCCGCTTCTGAAGTAATGTGCAGAAATACCCTTTCTGTCGATTGGAACGGTGATTTGTTCGATTGTGATTTTAATCAAATGCTGCAACTGCCGGTCGCGGTAAAATCTTCAAGAAATATTCGCGACTTTAATATGGAGGAATTGAATCAGCGGCAGATTGTGTTAAATAACCATTGTTATGGTTGTACGGCAGGAGAGGGATCAAGTTGTCAAGGAGCTTTAACATAATATGAAATCTATCATACCATACTTTCTCATTCCGCTTTTCTTACTTATCGATTTTTCTGTTATCGGTCAGGAATCTGATTACGATAAAATGCTTAAAGAATATTATAGCAACACAGTTCCGCAAATAAAAGCTTCTGATCTATACGAGAAATTAGTGAAAGGGGAACGAATTTTTATTCTTGACAGTCGTTTGAAAAAAGAGTATGTTGTTTCTAAGATTAAAGGCGCAATGCGTTTTGGAGCTTCAACGACCTCAAAGACGATATCGGATGTCCAAAA
>CAZCAD010000405.1:0-3341 GCA_964496525.1 uncultured Flavobacteriales bacterium
CCTTTCATATAGGCCAAGCCCAGCTTGGCAACATTTTCTCGCTGTTCACCAAAAGATCGATTATTGATGACCGGATTCTTCGAATTATTATTGACGTCAATTACAGGAGCTAAGTTTATATGGACACCCAACTCCCTACACTGAAGTGCCAGCTGTTCACCCATTTCATAAATCAGCGAACTATCCTGAATAGCACCAAGGGTCATTTGACGCGGATAAGAAATGGCCGAATCTAATCGCATTCCAATACCCCATTCTGCATCCAGCGCAATGAAGAGCGGTGTTTTTGCTTTGCTTTGATAATAATTAGTAAGTATAGCCTGACGTCCGGGTCCGCCCTGGAAAAATATCAGGCCACCAATTTTATATTGCTCAACGAGCCCCGTTATTTTATCTACATGAGCTTGGTCTTTATTTGAATAAGCAGCCACCATGAATAGTTGAGCAATTTTTTGATCAGCTGTTAAGGAAGCAAAAACGGAGTCTGCCCACTTGGCTTTCACGGACAAAAAGGACGGAGCCAATTTATTATCTGCTAAATTGTCAGTAGATGAATTGGCGGACTGACATTGCCCGTCAATCTTCAAAGAAAGCAGTAAAATTAGCAGTAGACAACACTTCATGCGTCGATCAAATAGTTTCATGTAATATTTCTTTTGCACGCTTTGCCGAATTTATTTAATAAATAAAGCAGAAATCTTGCCATGGCACAACATTTGTCCACATTGCAGGGTGGATATGCCGTGGAAATTCTGAGAAATTCGGACTTTATTTATGAAGTTAATCTCATTATATTTGTCTGGCAAATCGACTTTATTATTCGTGAAATTTGTAAGTTGGCTGAAGCTCAAAATTGGAAAGCGTATGGAGAGCAAAAAATAGAAAGTAGAAATTATCATGAAGTGGGGAAGAATATCATTATTTAAATTACCAAATCACCATCGTCGATTTGAATATATTCCTCGTTACTACGATCCGAAGAAAGAAGCCATTAAGAAAAAGATCAAATTGGCCAAGAAAGAGAATATTCTCGACGATGAAGGAAGGTATGCACGGGAAATCAATTTCAGAGCTCAAGTTCGCGATAAGTGGGGAAATTCGGAATATCGATCTAAGAGTATGAACGCCAACATTCGGTTGATCCTAATTCTTGGAGTGATGATGGTAGTAGTTTATTATATCTTTCAAGGACTTGATATCGGAGGAACTGCAATCGATCAGATGAAAAAATAGCATGGGTTCCGTAATTAAGCTCTTAGCCGATCATATAGCCAACCAAATCGCTGCTGGCGAAGTCGTTCAACGACCAGCCTCGGTAGTAAAAGAGTTGATGGAGAACGCGATTGATGCCGGTTCAACACATATCAATCTTATTGCAAAAGACGGAGGCAAGACCTTGATTCAAGTGATTGACAATGGTTCAGGGATGAATGAAATCGATGCTCGAATGTCGTTCGAACGTCATGCTACAAGTAAGATTAGTACTGTTGATGATCTCTTTAAATTACAGACTAAGGGGTTTAGGGGCGAAGCTTTGGCATCTATCGCGGCGATTGCGCATGTGTCGCTGAAGACCAGATTACATGAGGTAGATCTGGGATCAGAGATTATTAACGAAGGTTCTGAAATTATATCCCAAGAGGCTTGTTCCTGCTCAGCAGGGACATCAGTGGCGGTCAAGAATTTATTTTATAATGTTCCGGCTCGTCGAAATTTTTTAGGTAAGAATACAACGGAGTATCGGAAGTTATTGGATGAATTTTTGCGGATAGCACTGGTGCATCCTGAAATTGAACTGAGCTTTCACCACGATGAAAACGAAATTTATTCTCTACCAAAACAGGGGCTGCGGCAAAGGATAGTTCAGATTTACGGTAAGGCCTACAATCAACGATTGGTTCCGGTTAACGAAGAAACCGATTTAGTGAAGATTACCGGCTTTATTACAAAACCTGAATTTTCAAAAGCGTCACGAGATCAACAATTTTTGTTTGTCAACAATCGATATTTTAAGGACAGATATTTTAATCATGCGATTCTTGCCGCTTTTGACGGATTGATTGCCTCCGCCAGGTTTCCTCCTTACTTTTTGTATTTTGAAGTGCCGACAGCGTCTATTGATGTCAACGTCCATCCGACGAAAACCGAAGTTAAATTTGAACAAAATCAGTCGATTTACGCCATTATTCGATCCGCAGTAAAACAAGCATTAGGGCAATTTAATATCGCTCCTACGATTGATTTTGAAAGAGAAACTTCTTTTGATGTCCCTGGTTTGAAAAAGGGTGAGGAGGTAAAAATTCCGGAGATAAAAGTTAATCCGAATTTTAATCCATTTCATTCGACTCAGAAGACCGGTGGAATGGGAACTTCCGGTGCAGTCGGTACCGATGGTTTTAGTAAAATCCAGCCGTCGAAGGAGGAATGGGAAAATTTCTCTGGCGATTCCAAAGAAAAGGAGCTGCAAATGGATAGAGAAGACGCACTTCTTGAAAGTTCAGGTGACGAACTCGATGTCGAAGTAGAACAAAAAAAGCCAAGTCAGATTAATCGGAAATATATTTTGACCTCGCTTAGAGGTGGCATATTATTAATTGACCAATATCGGGCGCATTGCAGAATATTGTTCGATCAGTTTATAAATTCTGAAGAAAAAATAAAATCTCAAGCGCTTCTTTTTCCCGAAACGATGGAATTGCAAACTACTGATATGCCTTGGTGGACAGAGGCTGAGCCAATTTTGCATCAGATGGGATTTGAACTGAGTATTGAGGATGAGGTGGCTACAGTTAGCGCCGTTCCTGCAGACGCTGAAAATTCAAACGTAAGAAAATTGCTCGGTGATATTTTCGAGCAATTCAAGGAAAGCGATCAATATGACGACTTGAGTTTTAAGGATAGGATTGCCTTGTCAATGGCCTCTTCATTAGCCGTAAAAGGTGGAACGAGATTAAGCGTTGAGGAAATGCAATATTTTATTGATGCCTTATTTGCCTGCGAGTCTCCCCAAATTTCACCGCATGGAAAAAAGATTATCGAAACCTTTACTTTCGAGGAAATAAAACAAAGATTTGACTAGATGTTTAGGAGTATTTTTCAAAATATGCCTCCCGTTACGAAGAATTTGCTGATTCTGAACGTACTCTTCTTTTTGGCAAAATTTGTATTAGAGGCACAGAATGTCTACCTCGATGAAGTATTCGGAATGCATTATTTCGCATCGAATGTTTTTCAGCCTTATCAATTAGTTACCAGTCTGTTCATGCATGCCGACCTCTTTCATATATTACTTAATATGGTTGGTGTTGTACTGATTGGTTCTCACCTGGAACGCCTTTGGG
>CAZCAD010000406.1:0-3328 GCA_964496525.1 uncultured Flavobacteriales bacterium
AGCTTTCAAGGTTTTTAAATAGAACACAACATCATGTACGGTCATCGAACTCACTTCAGGATCAATCATGAGTCCTGAATATACATCCTGAGGTTCGAATATTGAGGTAACTCCCATGTCTTGATTATAGGCACCGGATGTCTGATGCAAGAGATCATAGGCCGCACCTTTTTTACCAAATCTCGAAATATACCGACCTCCCATCGCAATTGCGTTTGGTCGTAATGTGACATAGGATGGGATATTATTCCAATGCGGTCGTCCGCTGATACCGTCTCCGTCAGCGTCCAGCGGATCTGACATTGCTATTAAGTCAGCATCACTAACAGCGTCCAAAAATCCAAGTCCGGCAACCGCAGGAGCAATTAAATCCATGCTTGTTGCACCCGAGGGAAGCACTTCCGGTAAATATCCCGGAATGGCCTTGTGTTGCAACTGAGGGCCACCCTGGGCCAGAAAAGTGTTTCCATTTATTGTGTCCGATTGACCAAACCGCGTGAATTTTACAAAGGCCGAACCTTTTCCATCGCCTGCATGACATTCGGCACAGGCCGCTGCCACGAAAATGGGTCCCAGTCCTTCGTTTATGGTGAAGGCATCTGAAAAAGCTTCGTCTCCGGCTAAAAATCTGGCCTGTTCTTCAGTCGACATTCCGTCTATCGGTCCATCCAATACATCCTGTTCTAATGGAGAAGTAGGTAACGTCTTTTTACATGAATAGACAGCCATCAGAAAGGCTAATGAGAGTAGTGTAAAAAGGAAATATTTTGTCATCGCAACGTATCTATTTTCTGCAAATCTAATAAAAAAATTAGATAACCCTAATCTTTTATTTTTATTTATCTAAATAAACCTTTAGATTTGTATAAAACATCTATATGCTTCGCAGCCAGACAGAAGAAAATTATTTGAAAGCGATTTATAAGCTTTCGGCGACCTCAGCGAAAGGTGTGTCTACTAAATCAATTAGTGAATCATTGCAGATTAAGTCTCCTACTGTTTCTGACATGCTGAAGAAATTGGAGAAGAAGGAGTTGATTTCGTATCAGCGCTATAGAGGATGTGAACTAACTCCGGAAGGAGAGAAAATTGCTGTGGAGATTATACGTAAGCATCGACTTTGGGAAACCTTCCTGGTGAATAAACTTGGATTTGGCTGGGAAGAAGTGCACGATGTTGCCGAGCAGTTGGAACATATTGAGTCCATCAAATTAATTGATAGTCTTGATGAGTTTTTAGGATATCCAAAATTTGATCCGCACGGCGATCCAATTCCTGATACGGACGGGAACATTTCTTACCGAGAATCTAAAATTCTATTGTCAGAAGCGGTGGCAAATTCATTGGTAGAAGTGATAAGTGTGAAAGAGGATTCTTTGTCATTACTAAAACATCTCGATGAAATAAAATTGAATCTTGGATCGATGCTGGAGATTCTTGAGCGTTACAGTTTCGACGAATCAATTCGAATAATGGTCAATAAATCAAAGGAGTTGAATCTTTCAAAAAAAGTAGCAGATTCTATTGGAGTTCGCTTTGTATCGAAAATCTGATCCCATGAAGTATTTGATTCTGATCTGCATATCAATCATCTTCACTTCTTGTCGTCTTGAAGAGAAAGTAAGCAATATTGGACCAATGCACATTGTTGTTACTACGGGTATTATTGAAGATGTTCTTGAAAATATTGTTGGAGACAGTGCCGAGGTTTCAGCCATTATGGGTCCGGGTACTGACCCTCATATTTACAGGCCTACACCCGGAGATGTTGACCTGCTCAATGAGGCCGATGTCATCATCGCAAATGGCTTGCATCTCGAAGGGAAAATGGCCGACATGTTGGATAAGTACGGAAGGGAAAAGCCGGTTTTCTTTGTCTCGGACGGAGTAGAGGAGCATGATTTAATAAAGTCGGCTGACTTTGCCGATTCTTATGATCCACACATTTGGTTTGATAGCCGAATTTGGATGAAGGGAATGAGTTATGTGATAGAAGAACTCATTAAGCTTGATACTGCATGTGCAGAATATTATGAGAAGAATTTTCAAAGTTACTCCGAAGAGGTTCGCAAAAGTGATTTGATGATAATTAGCCGATTGGACGCAATTCCGAAAGATAAGCGGATTCTGATTACATCCCATGACGCCTTCTCATATTTCGGACGACGATACAATATCGATGTAAAAGGAATTCAAGGAATTTCAACCAATTCAGAGGTAGGTCTGAAAGACATATCGGATATGGTCAATTTTGTTATTGAACGATCTATTCCGTCCATTTTTGTTGAAACCTCAACCTCTCAGAAAACCGCTCAATCAATCGTTGATGGATGTTTGGCGAAAGGGTATGATTTGAGATTAGACGGACCACTTTATTCAGATGCCTTGGGAGAACCGGATTCCGAGGGCGGAACTTATTTGGGGATGATCAAATCTAACGTCAGGACAATTTCCCAAGGTCTGTCGACTAAAGTATTAGATGAAGATGAAGAACTCGATTGAGGTACATAACTTAACCACTACTTATGGTGGTGCGCCCGTTCTCTGGGATATTGACTTCGAATTACCATCGGGCCAAATCATCGGCATTATCGGTCCCAACGGTTCGGGTAAAACGACATTGCTTAAAACTATTATGGGTCTTTTGGAACCCGCAAGTGGATACGTTAAAATCTTTGATCAGTCCCTGGAAAAAGTTCGAGAAAAAGTTGCATACGTTCCACAGAGAGAAAGTGTCGACTGGGATTTTCCTGCTTCAGTTTACGATGTTGTGATGCTGGGAAGATATCGAAAACATAATCTGTTTAAACGAACGAAAGAGCCGGACAAAGAAATAGTTCTTCAGTGCATTGAAAAGGTGGGCTTAACTGAGTTCAAGGACCGACAAATTTCCCAATTATCGGGTGGGCAACAGCAACGAGTGTTTGTGGCCCGTGCTTTGGCGCAAGGAGCAGATCTCTACTTAATGGATGAGCCTTTTGTTGGCGTTGATGCAGCAACCGAAAATTCAATTTTAGCCTTGTTATCACAAATGAAAAATGATGGAAAGACGGTTGTAATAATCCACCATGACTTACAAACGGTATCTGACTATTTCGATTACCTCATCTTGCTCAATACGCGACTTATTGCTATGGGAAGTCCCTCCGAAGTACTTACAAAGGAGAATTTGTCAAATGCATACGGAGGACAACTAACATTGTTGGATAAAGTGGTGAACCTGATAAAACAAAATGAATTTCCGATTCGGGAAAAGGACACGGATATTTAATTGTTGAATTGTTGAATGAAGAATTGCTGAATTGACGAAAGAAGAATTGCTGAATTG
>CAZCAD010000407.1:0-3316 GCA_964496525.1 uncultured Flavobacteriales bacterium
TGAACTGCGATTCCAAAAGGTATTCACTTATGCTTATGATCTGAGGCCTCATCTGTACGAGATTCTTGAGAATTCCGGTTATGAAATAGAGTTCAGATTAGAGGGCGAGCATCAGACTAAGAATGGTCCTGTTGATGTGGTCATTCATTCAAAAAGACGCAGTGCGTTGAAATTGAGAGAAGTTGTGAAAGATGACTTGATGAAAATTTATAATTGGTCAAATGATCCGCAGGTGAGCAATCAATCTTATCGTACTGCCGAAATTACGATCGAGGAACATGAAGTCTGGTTTTTTTCTATGTTGGCAGATAAGAATGTATTGATGTTGATTGGAGTAAGAAATGGATTGGATGTTGGATTAGTAAGAATTCGAAAGAGAGAAGACGAAACCTCGATCGGCGTTTTGATCGATGAGAAGCATCGGGGGCATGGATTCGCCACAGAATTAATTAAATTGGGCTGTGAAGAATGGAAAAAATCGAATTCCGGCCCGGTAATGGCATACATCAAGGAAGATAACAGCGCCTCAGTTGCCGCATTTGAAAAAGCAGGATTTCGATTGAGTAAGGAAGAGGTGTACAAAGGTTCACCTTCTTATATTTACGTCTTAAACTCAGATGGGTAAAAATGGATTCATCCGAAAAGTGTTTCATAATTGCTGAACTTTCTGCTAACCACGGCGGACGTAAAGAAATTGCGCTGGATACAGTAAGAGCCGCCGCCAGAACAGGCGCAGACGCGATTAAGCTTCAAACTTATTTGCCCGAGACCATGACCCTGGATGTCAGGAAGGATGACTTTTTGTTGAAGCAGGGGACAATCTGGGATGGTCAATACTTGTTTGATTTATATAAGGAGGCCCATCTGCCCTGGGACTGGCATAAAGAAATATTTGACTTGGCTAAGGAAGTCGGGCTAGTTTGCTTTTCATCGCCCTTTGATAAGTCGGCCGTTGATTTTCTTGAAGAGTTGAATAATCCGATTTACAAAATTGCCTCTTTCGAAATCACAGACATTCCGCTTATCGAATACGTAGCCGGTAAAGGTAAACCAATGATTATTTCAACCGGAATTGCGGATGAAAAGGACATACAAATGGCTCTTCATACATGTCGGAATCAGGGAAATGATCAACTAACTCTTTTAAAATGTACTTCGGCTTATCCGGCCAAAATTGAAGATGCCAATCTCTCGATGTTGGCAGATATGAAAGACCGATTCAATGTTGAAGTCGGATTGTCTGACCACACTTTAGGAATTACCGTGCCTGTTATGTCCATCGCTTTTGGAGCTACCATGATTGAAAAACATTTTATTCTCGAAAAATCAATTGGAGGCCCGGATGCAGAATTTTCATTGGACGAACAAGCGTTTACAGAAATGGTAAATGCTGTTAGAGAAGCAGAACAGGCAATAGGGGCCGTGGATTATTCACTCACTGATTCAAAAAACAAGAGTCGAGAATTTTCGAGATCAATTTATGTCAGCACCGATGTAAAAAAGGGGGATGTTGCATCTGAAGAAAATCTCAAAATCGTTCGCCCGGCTTATAGTTTAGCACCGATTCATTGGGAAGATGTGATGGGTAAGACATTCAAAACTGATATGGAGCAGGGAGATCGTTTGTCCCTCGATGATTTGGATTAAAACGGAAGCTCTAGATTTAAACGCATTGTTGTTGTTAAATTATCTAAAATCCCGCACCTCCGCCACTCTTAATTACGTTTCTTTGTTACTTAAAACAGGGAATTGGGAATTATTCAACAGCAGGCACTTCGATCTACCATTGCTAATTATATCGGCGTTGGATTGGGTGCTGGTTCCCGTTTAACCTTAGCCATTTTTGTTTCCGACACAGCGATGGGGGTCATCGATCTTCTGGATGTGATTACGCGGATATTTTCGATAATTTTTGATTTCGGATACAATCAAGTTCTGCTTAGAATCTTTCCGAAGTATCGTGATGAAGAAGGAGGACACGCCGGCTTTTTCTTGTTTGGAGTCTTTATTTCAATTTTTGGAGCAATCCTTGGTTTAGCCGTTTATTTCTTGCTCTTTGATTATTTATCACCAAGGGACCCTTTAACTGGGGGGTATCTGTATCTGAAGATTTTTACATTCTTGCTTCCCTTCGTAATTATCTTCAGAATTCTCTATAAGAATTTGGATGGTTATGCGAGAATACTTTTTGCTTCTGTTTTGGGAACCGTTCTGGAAAGCGTTGTGATGAAGGGAGTAATTTTAGCAGGAGTACTCTTGACCTTCGCGAACATTCTTGTTTTTAAGGATTTACTGTACGTCTATATAATCGCCCTCTCGCTACCGGGACTTTTGGTTAGCTTCTACGCCTTGTATAAAACCAAAAAGATCATTTTACCAAGAAAAGATATCTTTCGCGATAACAAAAAACAGTTACCATCTCTTATGTTATTTGGGGTTCTTCTTGGAGCTTCGAGTATGATAATCATGTCAATTGATAAGATCATGATCAACAATATGATCGGAACTGATGCGGTGGGTGTTTATGGTCAAATGTTCTTTGCTGCTATTCTTGTGAGCATGACGTCTAGAGGTGTAAAGCGTATATCAAGCACAGCTCTTACAGAAGCTTGGAATGCAAATGATCGAGAAAATATTGATCAAATCTACAAGAGGAGTTGCCTCAATCAAATGATCATAGCTTTTTTTATATTGATTGTTGGATGGGCTTGTATAGAGCCGGCAACGGATCTTTTAGGCAAATACCAAGAGGGAATTTATGTTTTCTTATTTCTTGGTTTGGGTCAACTATTTGAGATGATGACGGGAGTTAATGCTGAGATTATTGGAACATCAAAATATTATCGATTCAACACTTATTTTAATTTGACGTTGGCTGTCTTGGTTATCGTTCTGAATTTCATTTTTATCAATCTCTGGAACATTACAGGGGCTGCTTTGGCATCATTTATTGCTATTGTATTGGTTAATTCGATACGTTGGTTCTTTTTGTATAAGAGACTGGGCTTTCAACCATTCAACCTTAGCTTTATGAAAGCAATGATTCCGGGAGTTTTATTAATGGCTGGAATTACGCTATTTGATTATGAGATGCGTCCGAGCTATAAGATATTAATCAATGCTTCTGTGCTGACCGGGCTTTATTGGTTTCTGGTAATTAAACTGCGACTTTCAGCGGACATAAATGGATGGTTGACAAAAATTAGAAATAAATTTGGCACCATGGGTGGTTAGACATTAGTTTCCATCTTCTTCACTTTCCTCTCCACCTTTTTTTTCTTTGTCCTTTTTGTCCCTCTTCTTTTTGTCCTTCTTA
>CAZCAD010000408.1:0-3302 GCA_964496525.1 uncultured Flavobacteriales bacterium
TTGAAATAGGTCGTGAAGTAGAGATTGTTCTGAAGAAAGATCAGCGCTCCGGCGAACTGACATGGGGAATAGTCAAACGAATTTTGACTAAATCCTCTTTTCATCCGCACGGAATCAAAGTTGAATTAGAAGGCCGCCAGGTAGGTCGGGTGAAACATATTCTCGATTGAAGCGACATACCTATACGAACAGTTCCAAATATTCGTTATTTTTAGACTTAAATAAAACAATTTTTGATTTGAAGTTTAACCTTTTATTCATACTGTGTTTTCTCTCAACTTTTGGAATGAGCCAATTAACTGATGAACAAATTCAGAAGATTGATTCCTTAAAAACGGTTATTGCAAAATGCTCGAATGATACCGCTTTGGTGAAGTCATTGATTGAGCTGGACAACATCATCTATTTTGCCGATCCAAAGCTCGACTTCAAGCTCAGCATTCAAATAGACAGTATTTGCTCCAACAACCTCAAAAAATACGCTACATCCCCTTATAAATCATGTAAAAAATCAACCGCAATTTATAAGGACGGTAAAAATTATTCGCTAAGCAGTCTCGGAACTATTTATATGAATCAGGGTGATTTTCACAAAGCCGAAGAAACTTTTAAGAATTGTCTTGAGCTTGGAATCAAAGAGGGGAACATAGAAAATCAAGCGATGAGTTTGAATAATTTGGGGGTGGCTTACAGCGAATTGAGTCAGTATCACAAGGCAAAGGCCAGCTACCAAAAGGGTCTGAAGATTTGTAAGGCTATGGAGGACAAAGTCGGAGAGTGCTCAAATCTGGTCAATCTTGGTGTGGTAGCTATGGAAGTAGGGAATTTTGACGAGGCGATTCTTAATTTTTCAAATAGTTTGGAGATTGCCGATGAAATTGGAGATAAAGAAGGGATCGCCATCGCCTGCGTCAATATGGGCTCGCTTCAGCAAGAAATGGGCAATGAAAATGAGGCCGTCGAAAACTTTCTAATGAGTTTGCATATCTATAAAGAAATGGGGGACCAAAATAGTCAGGCCGATGTGTTGACGAATTTGGGAAACATGGAATCGGGAGTTGAGGGCTATTCAAGATCGGAATGTCTTAAAAAGAGCTTGAATATCTACAAGGAGCTCGGCGATAAGTCAGGGATTTCATCCTCTTGCACGAATCTGGGATATTTGGCCATGGATATGAATGAGAATGTCGAATCCGAAAAATATTTTTTACAGAGTCAGCAGCTTGCCAAAGAAATCCAGGATCAGTTTGGTCTTTGTAAATCCCTGACCGGTCTTGCTAAATTAAAAAACAAGGAGGGTAAATTTGCTGAGGCATTGAAATTCTCCACGGAGGCATTCAACATTGGACAAACCATCGGTTCACCTCTTTTACAGACCGATGCCAGTCGTGAGATCATTGAATCCATGGTATTTCAGGACAACTTAAAGGGAGCGGACCAATACACCGAAGTTCTTATGGACATGACAATGCGATCAATGAAATATAACTTCCCGGTACTATCAGAGCAGGAGAAGGAAATTTATATGAATAAGATTGCCCCGGATTTTGATTTGATATATGATTATGCTCTTTTGAGAAAGGAAAGTAAACCGGAGTATGTGGCCAATGCCTATAATACGGCGCTGATGATAAAAGGACTATTGTTAAAGAGTTCAACTGCCATGCGCAGGGCGATTTTCGAATCGGGAAATTCAGCAATGATTGATCAGTATTATGACTGGCTGGCCCTAAAACGACAAGTCGCAGACGCATACGCTGCGGGAGATGAGACCGAAGAGTTGGAAAAAGAGGCCAATGATCTTGAAAAGCATTTGGTTCGTTCATCTTCTTCATTTTCAGATGGTTGTAAAATATTGAGTTTGCGTTGGCAAGATGTTCGGGCCACTCTTGGCCAAAACGAATCGGCGGTCGAATTTGTTCGATTCACCCATCTAGATAATTTCAGTAATGATTCACTCAAAAAATCCATGATTTACTGCGCAATAATTGTTCACGAAAACTCCAAATACCCTGAAATGATTGAGTTATTTGATGAAAAGGATTTGGAAGTAGTTTTGGGAGATTATCCCGGAAATAATCAGGCCTACATTGATAATCTCTATGGAAATGCGGATGCCGGCAATTCAGAATTATATGAGCTTATCTGGAAACCACTTGAAAACAGTCTGAGTCAATCAGAGAAAATATTCCTTTCACCGGTAGGATTGCTTCATAAGATGGCCTTCGCGGCTTTGGAAACCGGGCCGGAAATTTACCTCTGTGACAAATATCATCTGGAAAATCATTCATCCACTTCGAGTTTAGTGATGGAAATGGAGGATCATTTTGAGGAGAACAGCATTATTACATTGTTCGGTGGAATAGATTACGACTCTGAGAGTTCTACAACACGAATCTGGAGTTATTTGGAAGGTTCAAAAACGGAGACCGATGAAATTGAAAAAATCCTGAAGTCAGGTAAAATTACCGTCAATTATTTTAATTTGAATGGCGCCACGGAAGAGCAATTTAAAGCATCAGCACGCTCGAGCGGAATCGTGCACATTGCCACACACGGCTTCTTTTATGTTGATCCGGACGAGGCATTCGTAGCGGCAATTGATGAAGAAGAATCGGCCAAAGAGCTGGTTTTTAGAGGTGGTCAACAGGGAGTTGGTGTTTACACTTTCGTAAAAAATAAGAACCCCTTGATGCGATCAGGCTTGATATTTGCCGGAGCGAATGAGGTGTGGAATAAGACCGAATCCAAACCGACGGTTGGAAATGAGGACGGGGTCTTGACCGCTCAGGAGGTGTCGACCATGGATATGCAACTAACCGATCTGGTGGTATTGTCGGCCTGCGAAACCGGTTTGGGGGACATACAGGGAAGTGAGGGTGTTTACGGTTTACAACGGTCGTTCAAAATGGCAGGGGTTAAATACATTATCATGAGTTTGTGGAAAGTCCCGGATAAAGAAACGGCAGAATTCATGACCACTTTCTATTCTATTCTCATCAAAGAACAAAATATTAGGAAAGCATTCCACGAAACACAGCAAATTATGCGAAGGAAATATGACCCCTACAATTGGGCTGCGTTCGTACTCGTAGAGTAGAACAAAGTCACGCAGCAGGCGTGTGCCGCGTTTGTGCTCGTAGAGTAGGTAAGGGTGAGAATGTTATTTAAATACACTATCGGAGAATTAGACGAAACGGCCAGGTCACGCTTTTTAGCGTGTGCCGCGTTTGTGCTCGTAGAGTAGGTGGACTACCTAACAAAAATTGAAGAGTAAGTTAAGGTTATGCAACATTATTTAA
>CAZCAD010000409.1:0-3301 GCA_964496525.1 uncultured Flavobacteriales bacterium
AATACCACACGCACCCAAAACCGTGGCCGAAGACATCAGCTCTTCATCTATCATAATTGCTGTGCCTAGTTGTTCAAAAATTGATAGTATTGATTTCTTTTGATCTTCTGCAGCATTATTTGTTGCAAGGCACGTCATAGAATTTTGAATTGAAATAGCAGTATTCGGCATTGCTCGAAACAATGGTATTTTCTTTCCTACTATTTCCTGAATTTCATTAATGCTAACACCCGTTACCACAGATACTAAAATATGTTTATCGGCTTTTAATTCTGGTGTTATTTCTTGTAGCAAATCTCTAATTTGCTTTGGTTGTAATGCAAGAATCACTATTTCCGAATCTGATACTGCTTTACAATTATCGGAATGAATATTTACTCCCTCCGTTTTCAAGTGTTCAATAAGATGCACGTTTCTTCTGGTAACCGTTATATTACCAGGTGTAATAATATCTGTCTTAATCAATCCCCGGGTAATGGACTCGCCTATGTTACCTCCACCCAGAACAGCGATTTTTTTTAGTTTCATTTTATTGTATATAAAGAATCTGAATGAGAACGTCTCAAAATAATTTAGAATAGGAAAACCATTTTCAACAAGGGCAAAGATAGTTTACGATTGGAATAGATGCAAAGGGCTACTCAAAAACAATCATATCAGGGAGTTGTACCACCTGCTTCCTTTCAGAGACTTCCACTTTTTGGATCACCGTCACTTCACCGGAAGACGACTGCAATGTAGAGTCTGCTGAGTAGGTAAATATCGTATAATCGCCCTTGCGCAGATAATTGAACTCAAAAACGCCATCGAAAGAGGTGCGTATGCGGTCACCATAAGTTACATTTTCCCCATAAATGATATATACGGCCCGGTTAGCGCCATCGTATTCCGCATTGAGCGTTGTGAATGTTACGTTGTAATCGCGAACGATTATCTTACCTCTTATGGAAGATGTTCCACCCTCTCCGGGTTCTTTCTTGCATGAAAAGCTCATCATGCTGCAAATAGTTACTAAAATAATTGCTTGTTTCATGGTTTTAAATTTTAATTTATTCGGTTCCTACTCGTGACAATTTTATAGTTTTTCTGAAATCCGGTGTTTTGAACTCCAGGATGTATAATCCCATTGGTAAATTATATTGCTTCGGATCCAACACGATGATGTGTTCTCCTTCCTGCTTAACGCTGGTGTAATCCGAAAAGATAAACACCTCTTTACCCATCAAGTCAAACAATTTCAAAGACACCTGCGTTTCCTTAGGAAGGAGGTATCTCAGGGTTGTCGTATTGCTGAATGGATTAGGATACACCATCACATCAAAATCTATCGCCTCAAAGTAAGCCGTAAAGGCATCGTCAGCATTAATATTTAACGTGATGGATACGTTTGAATCCGGGGATGTTATCAGAACATTGCTTTTCCAGTGCTTGAATACATAACCGGGGTTGGGGATAATGGTCATCGTCACCGGAACGCCATCGAAATACACACCTGTCCACGGCAAGTTATCCGGGATGATCGTGCTGATCTTGATCTTTCCGGCCTTCGGTGGGTCCACATCCAGGGTCACATTCACCTGTTTGTTCAGGGTGAAGTAGCTTTCCAGGTTATTACGAACGTGGAATGGCCGTTCATTGATGAAGACCATCATACTGTCAAACTCATTGGTCCATTCAGCTACATTACTTGACCTGCCCAGTGTGAGAATCCCCCATATCAACTTGGGAGGCGCTCCCCATTCCTGGAAGTGCCGGCCCATTTCAGGAGCCATCTCATCGTAAATATTCTGTGCTACACCTCCAAACACTTCCGGCTTAAATGTTGTGTTTATTAAATCTGCATACCGATTGATAAAATACTCTTTGAACTCCTTGTTATTCAAGAAATTCCTCAACATCTTCGAGTGTGGGGTGACATAGGAAGGGGATAGAATTTCGGCAAGCCAGTCAAAAGAAACACTGCTAGAGAACACAGGATTACTGCCAAGAAGATTCAATCCCAGGTCAGTATCCCATAGTATGTATCTCCATTTACCACTGAGGTTTGATCTCCAGAATCGTATATTATTAGCCCCATTCTCACCTATCCAGTCCCCATTCAGGTAATACGTTTCAGCAATGAAATAATCGTAGTAGTTTTTGATATCCCAGTAAGAACTGGCGGAATCATAGTTGCTCTGGATGGACATGTCTGTAGCAGAAATAAAGTCTGCCATATCGAAAAATCGCTGGTCAGAGACACCGGTTTTTCCGTGTTGGACTTCACCGGTAAACCGCAATACTTCCACATGATCGGGATGTATATTGTGATTCTCTGAAACGTAATGTTCGTCCTGTCGCTCACGTATCCCATACACGCCCCAGTAACGGCCGTTGACATAAACTACACACGGCTGATGATCCATAAAATCAACATGTGTGTTACGCACGGCCCTGTTCATCAAGCCATCCCGGAAATGGGTGGTGTTATAACCAACCCCGCTATTGCGAACATTAAAGCTCTTAAACCGTGAAAGGTTTTTGTCTGGAAACGGTTTGAAATCAAAATCACTATCACCGTATTTATCATTTGCCAGGAACCGAAAGCTTTTTTGTGGCCATCCTCTTGAGAAGTTACCATGAATTTTGATCCCGCAAAGCTGGCTAAGTCCCAATCCACCCTTTGGATCAAAATACTCCACATGTCCCATAAGTTCAATATCCTGGTAGTAATTCGCAACGCCCCAATATGGAAAATCCATAGTATTGGTATCTACATTTGGCCCCAACATATACATACCGGAGATCTGATCAAAAAGCCACAATGAATCCATCGTCACGGTTACAACGGGAAGTGAAGGCTTGTCATCTATAAAATACGTTGCGGAGGCTGCGTAACCGGGAAGTATGGCTTGATCTGATGAGAACTGTATGGCTCTCAACACAGTGGTGGTGTTTATCGTTATCAGTCCAATATATGGTTTACTGTTCTGCGTGGGCCGATCACCATTGGTGGTATAGTATATTGAATCAGATGAATTTGAGGCCGTGATGGTAACCTGTTGGGAGCCGTTGTAAAATCCAGCTATTAAAGAGAAGTCCGGTATTCCTGCATACCCATCTTTGCAACCTGAGCCATCATTCGGTCCGCATGGTGTAGGATTTTCCATTAAACACCAACTATCAGTGCCATCAGGGAAACGCCCCCTTGAATGATCCAAACGTGTTTCCTCTATTATAATTTCATCTACTACTTTTCCATTATTGTCATAAAGCGTGACACGCTGCCCCTTGGAATCAAGATTGAAGTTCGTATGGAGAT
>CAZCAD010000410.1:0-3300 GCA_964496525.1 uncultured Flavobacteriales bacterium
CGGTGAAGCACACCGGAGACGAAGTCCAAACAAACGAGCTGGATAAATGGTACCATGAGGAATGTGCAAAACTTGATGAAAATGGGATCCATTTTGAAGCGGTCAGTATGAATAGTGAGGACGAATTGTTCATTCTCTATACTTCAGGCTCAACCGGAAAACCAAAGGGTGTTGTCCACTCTTGTGGCGGATACATGGTGTATACTGATTATTCATTTCGCAATGTTTTCCAATATTCCGGAGACGATGTTTTCTGGTGTACAGCGGATGTGGGTTGGATAACCGGACATTCTTATATCGTATACGGACCGCTATTGGCAGGTGCGACTTGTCTGATGTTTGAAGGAATTCCAACCTACCCTGATGCCGGGAGATTTTGGGATATCTGTGACAAACATAAGGTCAACCAATTTTATACGGCACCAACAGCCATACGAGCATTGATGGTATCAGGCTCTGAATTTCCTAATAAGTTTCCGCTCGAATCCTTAAAGGTTATTGGAACTGTCGGAGAACCAATTAATGAAGAAGCATGGCAGTGGTATTTTAAACATGTTGGGAAAAATAATTGCCCGATAGTGGACACATGGTGGCAAACAGAGACGGGGGGATTTCTAATCTTGGACAGATTGGAGAGCATAAACCCACATTTGCCGGGCTTCCGCTTCCCGGAATTCAACCGGTACTTTTAAGTCCCGAAGGTGAAGAAATAAAGGAGAATAATATTGAAGGATTATTGGCCGTTAAATTCCCCTGGCCGTCGATGATTCGAACTACATGGGGCGATCACGACAGATGCAAGCAAGTGTATTTTTCGGCATTTGAGAACCATTATTTCACGGGCGATGGTGCAAAAAGAGATGAGAATGGACTTTATCGGATTATCGGTCGTGTTGATGACGTGATCAACGTTTCCGGCCACAGATTTGGAACCGCTGAAATAGAAAATGCCATCAATGAACATGAAAATGTTGTTGAATCAGCGGTTGTTGGTTACCCTCATGATATTAAAGGCCAGGGAATTTATGCTTATGTAATATGTCATGATTCGCTATCGAATGAAGAAGACCATCGAAAAGAAATTGATGAGGTTGTTTCCAAATTAATCGGTCGAATTGCCAAACCGGACAAAATTCAATTTGTAGCAGGATTACCAAAAACGCGTTCCGGTAAAATAATGCGAAGAATTTTAAGAAAAATTGCAGACGGGACTGCGGATGATCTAGGTGATGTCTCTACACTGCTCGACCCATCGGTGGTTGAATCCATTAAGAAAGGTAAAGTATGAAATGGGCAACCACTTAGGGAATGTACTTGAGGTTGTCAGCGATCGTAAACTGGCGGTCAACGATGGGTTTGGGAACGTGGAGTATTATACGGCGGATGTGGTGGTTCAGAATGACTACTACCCCTTCGGCATGCTCCTGCCGAACAGGCACAGCAACACTCCTGAGTATAGGTACGGATTCCAGGGGCAGGAGATGGATGATGAGATTAAGGGGGAAGGGAATAGCATAAACTTCACTTTCAGAATGCATGATCCCAGGATAGGTAGATTTTTCAGAACTGATCCGCTTACGGGCGAATATCCTTATAACTCACCTTATATCTTTTGTGAAAATAACTTAATAGCATTCATTGACTTGGAAGGTCTTGAGAAATATTATAGCTCGGAAGGTATTTTTCTTGGACAATTTGGCAATAGCTCAGAGCTTAGGGTTATGGATGATTTAGATCAATATTGGATTTCTGAAAAGCAAGTTAAGACCTATCTTCAATCCAATAAAGCCACTGCAGCGAATTTACTTAACCAATACAGTAGTAAAACAACATATAAGAGGCTTTTGTCCAATCAGAAATTATATGGTCATCATGAACAAATGGTAGATCTAACGATTGGCGAATATAATCTGGAAGATATTAGCCAGAATTACATATTCGAGGTTGATAATACAGTAAGACTAGGTACGTGGACCACGCAAGGTCAAGAAGGTGGAGTCCTAGATGAGACACAGCTGATTAAAGCAAGCGAATCGACTGTAGAATATCTAGATCATTGGAGCAAAAAATCAGGCGCTGTTATCGCATTGGCTCATGAGTTTATCCACGTTTACCAAAGGACAGAGATGGGCATGACTGATAAATCGGAGCGAGAGTTTTTAGCTCACCATTTTTCCATATTTCCAAACAGTAGTGTTCTTCAGATGAGAGCAGAAACGGACCCCAATATAAGTGAACAAGATATTGCAGTGTTTACCATGGCTAGTTATTCGAATAGGAGTTCGTGGATTAAGGAAGCGGAAACAAGATATAGCGAGTTGAATCCAATGAAAAAAGAGGTTTATAAAGGTCTTTATCAGGAAGTCATAGATGAAAAAGCAAAAATGGTCAGCGCAGGAACTTATGTTCCATGAAAATCATGATAACTAAGAAGTATAAATTATTGAAAATTAGACTAGGATGTACATTGTCCATACTGGCTCTAGTAAGTTGCAATAATTCCGAAGGGACTGAATTTGTGAACGAACCTTGTCCTTTATCGGTAGAGCCTACGGAATCTTCACTTCTGGCGATAAAGATTAAAAACGATTGCTGTGACACAATTTTGTATGATAAGAATCTACATATAGGATTTGAAGGAAATTCTTACGCTACAGGATTTCTCAGAATTTTTACTGCCCAGGGCGATACAATAAGAGATGATAATGGAATTGACATCGGTTTTGTGGTAGTACCCAGTGATGTAGAAACACTACTTCCAGGGGACTCCTTGATAGAGGTAATAAATATTGCTAATTTTTTTCCGAGTTTATCGACAGGAAAATATGATGTTGAATTTAATTGTGAATTGAGTTGCGATGGAGAAAGAAAATGGGTGAAAAGCAATAGGGTTGAATATATAGTAGAATAGGCAGATTAGCGAGTACATTAGGGAGGTGGGCTAGTATGTAAGTTTAGCAAATTTCAAAACCTCCTAACCCCAAAAGCCTTAACCCATCTCAAGTTTCAAAAACAGTTTGGCAACATCGAGAGCACCCCGCTCCCGCACGAATCCTTTCGCGTGAAAAGGAGCGGTAAATCAAAACAAGAGTAAAAAAAAAGAGGTGGATATAAGGCATTCGTCGTCGCCCACATGGTCGGGTTTTTAAACACAAAATGTAAAATGTTTGTTTATTAAAAATCCCTCGGCTTCCCTTCCTCCTCCTCATCCGTGGCTACTCTGTGTTTTTCTTGCCTGCCTGCCGGTATTCTATGGTAAAAACAAATAAAAACTGATTTTTTTTCAATTACCTTATGCAG
>CAZCAD010000411.1:0-3285 GCA_964496525.1 uncultured Flavobacteriales bacterium
GGTTAGGTCTCTTAAATTGGCTCTGAAGAGTTTTATTTTAGAGTTAAAAGATTCAACATCATCCCTTTCCATTCTCCCTTTTCTCTGTGTCCCCCTTCCTACCGGTCAGCAGGTCTGTGCTACTCTGTGAAACTCAGTGATATAATTCCCTTCCAGCCTCTTTCTCGCTGACAACCCCTTCTCCCTCAAATAATAAACAAAACTAAAATCCTGATGGATGCAATACACAGATAAGGCCTTTGTCTATCCTGATGATTTTTGCTGAATACTTTTTTTGTTTCACAGAGGATCACAGAGAATCACGGAGTTTCACGGAGGAAAAACTGAGATCACGCTAGTGCTCTAAAAGCCTGTTCATAAAGTCTGACCTCTACGTTATTCTTGAAAAAAAATGCTCGTATTACCGCTGTAAACTCTACTTTCTTTATCTGCACAATTCTTAACCCACGCTCACTACGATCATATCTTCTTTCTTCAAATATTTATTTGCAAGATTCTTTATATCTTCTGCCTTTGTCGAGTGCAGAGTCCGGAAAAAATCCGAATAGTAAGATTCTTTGAGTTTGTTAAAGTAGATGTTCTTGAAACACTCCATCGTTGGTATGGGACCATCTGATTGACGCATAAATTCGCCGAACAGGTAATTCTTGACCTTTCCCAGTTCTTTGTCGCCAATGAGCTCAGTTCGAAGAAGTTCAATTTCATTGAAAATTTCTTCAATTGTATTGGCCCGAGCTTCGGTCCCGACCTCTGTACCTACAAAAAAATAGGAGGAATCTTCGAGAACGGCTAAGGCTGATCCAATACCGTAAGTATAGCCTTTATCTTCTCGAATATTGGTCATCAAGCGACTACCAAAGTATCCGCCAAGAATGGTATTCAATAATTGAAAGGAAAAGTAATCTGGATGCTGTTTGTCAAACAATCTTCGCCCAATTCTTATGGCCGATTGAATGGCTCCGTCATGATTCACATGAACACTTCCCAGTACCTGATCTCGAAGAGTTGCCTCTTTCTGCGCAGCTTCAGAATTAAACATAAGTGCCCAATCATTCAGTTCCTCAGTAAAAGTTTCATCCACTTTTCCGCAAAGAAATAATGTCGGTTTGTTTCGGAGGTAAAAGTTGTTGATGAAGTCTAAGAGTGTACCACTATCCAAGAGATGAAAATCCTCTTCTGAAATTTGTCTTCCATATTCAGAGTCTTCACCGAACACCAATTCCGAAAATTTTCTCTTGCAAAGATTTTTTACTTTATCCGAATCGATCCTGTATTGACTTAAGGCAACATCTCTTTCCTTTTGTAATTCGTTTTCAGGAATTTGACAGTCATTTATTGCATTGGAAACTACTTTGAAGATGGAAGAGATGTTTTCGCTTAGACCGTAAACTGTAATTCCTGCATGGTCTTTATCAATGTTCTTTTGAACAAAGCCTCCATAAAAATCTATTTCTTCTGAGATCTCCTGAGCTTCTAATTTCTTTGTTCCTGACAGCAACATTTTGTTTGCAAAAGCAGCAGTCAGGTTTTGAGATTGATATTTAGACCCCGCACTCCAAGATATATCGAGTTTTACCGATTCGTCTTTCACATCATCGAAGTGAAACAACTCGACTCCATTCTCTAAAAGTATCAACTTTGGAAAGGTCAATTCAATACTTTCTGCCTGCTTATATTCAGGTCCCTTGGCCCTATCCATCAGATTTCAATATATACAGTGTGCTACTATTTTCTTTTCTAAAAACCTTCTCAGCAAAACTTTTAATGTCATCGCCAGTGATCTTGTAGTAGCGGTTTAATTCATAATTAATCTCTTCTATTTCACCCATCAGTTCGAACATAGCAATCTTCAAAACCCGATTCATGAGGGTTTGCTCTGAAAAAACCTTTGCCGTCTTAATTTTATTTTTCACCTTGCTTAGTTCTCGTCCTTCTGGCGGATTATTTTTAAGGTTATTCATTTCAGCCCAAACCGCAGCTTCGGCATCGGCGATTGACACCTCTTCCGAAAGTTGGCCTGAAACGACAAAAAGTCCATCTTCCCATCCTCCGGTTATGTAGGCCGAAATATTGGAGAACATACGCCGTTTCACAACAAGCTCGTTGTACATACGCGAAGAAGTACCGGATGAAAGAATACCGGATGCCAGATCGCCTGTATAATGTTCCTCCGACGTTCGATTACCCATTCTAAAAGCAATATAGATTGCATCTGATGGCACCTCCCTTTCAATGGTCTTTGTCCGAGCTTCTGACTGTGAAGGTTCTGAATCTATCGAACGTTGGTGTTTGTCTCGGCTGGGAATCGTTCCAAACCACTTCTCTGAAAGTTCCTTTACCCTTTCAAGGTTTGTATTTCCGCCGATAACCAGCACTGCGTTCTGAGGACCGTAATGTTTGTAGAAAAAATTCTTTACATCCTCCATTGTGGCCTCGGCAATGTGTTCAATTTTCTTACCTATTGTCGCCCATCGGTAAGGATGATTTTGATAAACAAGTGGCCGAAGTTCTAACCAAACATCCCCGTAAGGCTGATTTAGATAGCGCTGCTTAAATTCTTCAATGACCACGTTTCTTTGTACTTCAAGGCTCTTTGTTGTAAAGGCCAATTCCAACATTCGATCACTCTCCAACCAAAAAGCAGTCTCAAGATTTTGAACCGGCAAGGTATCATAGTAATTTGTTATGTCGTTGCTGGTAAACGCATTGCACGATCCTCCGGCGAGTTGAAGAGGGCCATCGAAATTTGGAATATTGGCTGAACCACCAAACATCAGGTGTTCAAAGAGATGAGCAAACCCTGTCCTGTCAGGATTTTCATCTCTTGCCCCTACATCGTAAATTAAGTTGACAACCGCCAAAGGGCTTGTAGTGTCTTTATGAAATATGACTTTCAGGCCATTTTCGAGTTGAAATCGTTCGAATTCAATCATCGAAATTAAATTTGTCCATCTCCAATTCGCATCTAGCCGTTTCAAATTCTTCGATGATATCTTGAACGATTTCGGCTGCCGGCTTGATCCGGTCAATCAGACCTGCAATCTGCCCGATCTCCAATTCTCCTTCTTCAAGATTTCCCTCAAACATGCCTTTTTTTGCTCTTCCTCTACCCAATAATTCCTGTAATTCACTAACGGTAGCATCTTTTTGATAAGCGGTCTCTATCTCCTCAAAAAATTCATTTTTTATCAATCTCACAGGCGTTAACTCTTTGAGTGTCAATTTGGTACCTCCATCCTGCGTTTCTACCACTTTTTGCTTGATATTTTGGTGCGCCGAGGATTC
>CAZCAD010000412.1:0-3275 GCA_964496525.1 uncultured Flavobacteriales bacterium
AAGTTTCTACTGCGACAATGTTCAGTACACACATACACCTTACGTTTTACCTGCGGTGAATGGAGCGGTGACTCAGATTCAAGATTTGAACGGCTTGGCTACTCAAGTTATCAATCCTTCAGTCAAAGTCAGAAACTTAGGTGTAACTACAATTACTTCGTTTGATTTGGAAGTCGTGTATGATGGAACAACAATCAATGAAACAATAACCGGTGTAAGCGTTCCTTCACTGGGTTATATAACTATTCCATTTACCGGTTCTGTTGCTTTGATTGGAGGATCTAACAATATAACGGCAACGATTTCCAATGTAAACGGAAGTGATCCCGATGGAGATCCGACTGATGACACGAAGACTGTGGCCCTTGATCCTGTTGTTCCGGCAATCGGTAAAATTGTTGTTGGAGAAGAAGCCACCGGCACATGGTGTCAATGGTGTCCAAGAGGAGCGGTGTTTATGGACTTCATGGAAAATACTTATGGTGACTTCTGGGCAGGTGTAGCTGTTCATAACGGTGACCCAATGACAGATGCAACTTATGATGCGGGTATTGGACCACTGATCGGTGGATATCCAAGTGGATTGGTTGATCGGGTTTACGAAAATGACCCATCTAACTTCGAGTTTGACTTCTTAAATCAAATTGTAATACCTCCAACAGCTATTCTAACACCAACTGCAACGTTTGATACCGGAACGAGTTTGCTTTCAGTGACTATCGAAGCCGAATTCCAAATGGCTGCTGTCGGAACTGATTTTGATCTTGCTTTTGTAATTACAGAAGACAATGTAACCGGAACAACTTCAGACTATGATCAGTCTAACGCGTATGCCGGTGGTGGAAACGGAGTAATGGGCGGATATGAATCTCTTCCAAATCCTGTTCCTGCTTCAATGATGATTTATGATCACGTTGGTAGAGCAATCATGCCCGACTTCGGTGGACAATCAGGAATCTATCCTGCCTCTGTCGCTGCTTTGGACACATACTCTCAGACGTTCGATATTACAATTCCCGCATCTTGGGATCAAGGTGAACTTTGGTTAATCGGAATGTTAATCAATAACACGACCAATGAAATAGATAACGCTTGTGAGATTAAGATGGACGATGCGTTGGGAATCGATCCGGGAATTGGATTTACTGAGAATCCGGTTACCGAGTATATTGATATTTATCCCAATCCTACCGTTGATATAGTAACTATCGCGATTGGAGATGTTGAGAACAAGAACATTAGCGTTCAGATTTTCGACATGAGTGGCAAGCTTGTTTCGGAAAGAAACTTTGGCGTTCAGTCCGGAAGCTTAACTCTTCCTTTGGATGTTAATTATTTTGAATCGGGAATGTATAACGTTCTGATAACTGTTGGTGATAACATCACAACTGAAAAGCTAATTGTAAAATAAATAGAATCACGATTGATTTGAAAGGGCGTTCAGGATGGGACGCCCTTTTTTATTACATTAAGTGAACCAACACAAACATTATGAGAATAGCAGCAGATAACATGGCGGAGTATATTGAAAAAGCTCCCGAAGAGAGAAGAGCAGCCCTTGAAAAAATATGGGCAGCAATCGGAGAAAATATTCCCGATGATGGATTTGCTGAAGGAATTTCTTATGGATTCCCTGCCTGGGTCGTTCCACATTCGGTTTATCCGGACGGATACCATTGTAAACCCGAAGAACCACTTCCATTTGTAAGTATTGCTTCTCAAAAGCACTTTGTTGCCCTTTACCACATGGGCTTGTATGCCAATCCAGAATTGATGGAGTGGTTTGTTAGTGAATGGCCAAATCATGTAGACAGCAAGCTTGATATGGGCAAAAGTTGTATTCGGTTCAAGAAGATGGATAAAATTCCATTTGAATTAATTGGTGAGCTGATGAAGCGAATGACAGCAACCGAGTGGATGGGAATCTACGATTCACATATTAAGAAATAAACGAACGTTTCGGCTTAGGGATACCGGCATCCTTTTCTCTGCGAACTTTGCTCCTCCGCGGACTCTGCGTGAAACCACTCTTTTAATCATAAAGGGTGTGGTTATTTGATAGATTCCAAATTGCGAATCCCAGAGTCTTTTGTCCTATGTCTTATGTCTTTCATCTCATCTGGCACAATTCCTGCAGCACTTTCAATAGCAATAAACTAACGAATAATAAATGAGGAGATGAATTCAGTAGATGGCGACGTCATTATTCAGGCAATTGTCTTTTCTTAAGATTTCAACAAACCGTATAAGATAAATTAAGATGGTGAAGCAAATTTCAGCGGTCTTCAATTGTAACTTCGGAAATCATTCGCATTACAAAAGTATGTGGCTTGGTCATAAACATATCATCCTGACACTTTGGTGTTTTATCTGTATCGTCGGTAAAGCCCAGACAAGGTTTGATCGGCATTTAATCGATGTTCGTGTTAATGATACAACGGAGCTTACATTTGTAAAGACGCCCGAGCTTTTTCAAGACCGTTGGGATACATTGGCTCAGCCCAATTTCTGGCAGTTCGTAATGAAGAAATCTCCGGAGACGAGTATTTTGAATGTGAAACGAACTCGACAAGTGCTTGAGATTAAGTCCTTAAAGGAATGGAATAAACAGACCGATGATGAGAAGGAGGCTTATCGGGATACCCTAAGAATGCGTCACGGATTGGATTCAGCCGAACGGATTTACATGACGACAGGAAAGAGCAATTTTTATGATTTCAATAAGGTTTTTTCATCGATCAGCAGGGGAGTGGAGCAATTTATTTTGAACGATACCGACCCTTGGTATGCCCAGGCGATTTTGATGATTGAGAGTCCCGGCAAGCTCGCTTATTCAAAGGCCGGAGCTTATGGCCCATTTCAATTAATGAAAACTGTGGCTCGAAATCATGGCTTGAGAGTTGACCGCTACGTTGACGAACGAAAGGACTTTGATCGATCTGCTTACGGCTCATCTCATTTAATTCGAACGGCTTGTATTCCTGAAGGAAAAAGAATTATGCAACAATTTGGAGTTGTCGTCAGCCGTGATACTCAGTACAGTCTTTGGTTTCGATTGTTGGTGCTTCATATCTATCATGCAGGTGCAGGCAATGTGAACAAGGTGCTGACCAATGTTGTTAAGCCAAATTCAGGAGACAAGGAATTGATTACGACGATCTGGCAATCTGAATACGGTGGATTTGGAAATGCGTCTCAAAACTATTCTCAATTGGCACTTGCGGCCCTGATTGTTTTGGATGATTTGATCCACTCTCAGTGCACGGAGATTTGCG
>CAZCAD010000413.1:0-3268 GCA_964496525.1 uncultured Flavobacteriales bacterium
CAAAAATGCCTTGGCTAATAAAAAAATAGTAATTTTTACCTCTATACAAATCCAGATGTTATAATGTCTATTGAAATTGGTAAAACTAACACCCTTCGACTTGTAAAAGAGGTAGAGTTTGGCGTGTACCTGGATGGCGGAGACGACTATGGCGAGATATTATTGCCGGGACGATATGTTCCCGAAGACGCTGAAGTAGATCATTTTCTGGATGTTTTTATTTACCTCGATTCTGAAGATCGAATAATTGCGACTACCGACAAACCATTGGCTCAAGTTGGTGACTTTGCCTTTTTGAAATGCATAGAAGTAAATCAATACGGAGCTTTTCTCAACTGGGGATTAATGAAGGATCTGTTTGTTCCGTTTAAAGAACAACATCAAGATATGGTTGCCGGAGTGTCGTATTTAGTGAGACTTTATTTGGATGAGGAAACCAACAGAATTGTAGGGAGTTCGAAAACAAAACAATTCTTGGATAACGTTCCGAACGACTATGAAGAGGGACAGGAAGTTGATCTAATCATTGGGCAGCCAACGGACCTCGGCGTTTGGGTGATCATTAATGAAACTCATACCGGATTGCTCTATAAGAATGAAATTTTCAAACCACTCAAACCGGCAGAACGCTGTAAAGGCTTCATCAAGAAAATTCGCGATGATGAGAAAATTGATGTAATGCTTCAGGAGGCAGGCTATGATCGGGTTGAAGGGGTTGCGAATAACATCCTTGATCAACTCGAAGAAAAAGGTGGTTTTATTGAGGTGAATGACAAGTCATCTCCGGAAACAATCAAGCACGTATTTGGGATCAGTAAAAGAGTCTTCAAAAAAGCCATCGGTGGTTTATATCGTGAGCGAATGATACAAATCGAAAAGGACGGTATTCGTCTTAAGTAACCACTACTCAATTTTTTTAAGCAAGACATTCTGAGAAGCAACCACTGAATAAGAACCCACATTTGGAATTACATTACCATCTTCATCCATCGATCCACCGGTTTCGCTACGTCCGTAGGCAGAGATAATGTTCACTTCCATACCTGCTTCTACCAATTTATAACTGACGAAAATGTAGGAGTCCATAACTTCAAAGAGTGAGATCAGCTCATCGTCGAATCTTGACATCTGAATTTTGATCCCATTCTTTTCATCCATAATGAACTTGTTGTCGTGGTCATGCACAACCTGATACGGTCTGATATCCTTGCCTGAATCGCCATAAGTAAGCGTCCAGCTATAAATATGATCCTCCACCTTATCTACATCTATCCTCATAGAGAATTCATTTTTGTTCCCGTTCAACTGAATCGCATTCATCTTCCCTGAGTAGCTCCCAACCCAATTATCCAATATTTGAGAAATGGCCATATTTGCCATAAAAAGAGCAATTATTAGTAATATTTGTCTCATTTTAAGTGTTTTTTGCACCTTTTTGGTGCTTTTTATTTAATTCCGATAACTGATAAATGAGCCTGTTTCGCCTTTATTTACCAAATGCCACTAAATCTCAACTCAAATTCTAACGATTTTCGGGCAAAATTGGGCAAAACTGACTAAAAATGAGGCAAAATTGCTTAAAAATCGATCAAAACTGCCAAAATTGACATAAATTGGTTCAATTATTTTGAGTTTTTAGCATCTCCTTTTTTCTTCCTCCAATCAACCCTGTAAGTCAACCCAGCTTCTGCAAACCATGATTTAAAAAGTGGAGTTCCTGTTGTCTGAAATCCACCAAACAAATCAATAATGAAATTCCTACCAACTACATAACTACCTCCCCAATCGAAAGATGGATAATCAATATTTTCAAACCTTCCAAAAATCTCAACAAAGGCTGAAATGGATGATGTCAAATTTATTCCAACGTTCAACACATAAGGGTATGACCAAAAGCTGGAAGGTGAAGCGGAGGTCGTGTTCCGCCAATGACTAAAGCCGATATTCGCGTTAACAGAAAATCGATCCCATCGATTCGATTGCGTGATAAAAATTCGTTGACCGGGTTCCAGGAAATTTACAGTTGGAAAGAAGATCGCGGCATTAACACCCAAAGCCGGGAAGATCCCTTTTCCATTTAGCAGATTAATTCGTCCGCCGAATTCAAAGCTCGGCACTGACCAGTCCCAGGTATTACTTACAAAAGTGATGTTATTTCGCACGAAAACATTTATTCCGGCATTGAGTTCAATTTTCTCCCGAATGCCCCACCTCAATTGCTTGTTAAGGCCGATTCCATGTTGCCAAGGGCCGGAACCAACTTTAAACGGGTAATCACCTACACCTGTTTGCACCTGGAGCACCTTCCATCCAACAGTATTTGGATTAATTGCCTGACCGGGTCGATCAGTGTTTGGACTGTCGTCGTTATACTGAGTATAACCGCAAGTTCCCCAGATCATTAAGAGGGATACAACGATCCAAAAAAAAATTAAAGTCCTCATGAGTCAGATAAGTTCTTATAAAGCTAAAATACTTACATTTAATTCCCAATATTTTTATCGATGAAATACTGTTCATTTTTATTCGCACTGCTGTTGTCTCCGCAGATTTTAGCTCAGGAGGATCGATCCAAAGACGCCTTCCCTGAGTTTAATGAAGCCATTGATTTTCGATGTATTGGTCCATTTCGTGGAGGCCGATCAGCTGCCGTTACGGGAGTTGAAGGAAAGCCGCTACTTTTCTATATGGGTTCAACCGGTGGTGGCGTTTGGAGAACAAAGAACGGCGGCACTACCTGGGAAAATATTTCTGACGGATATTTTGGCGGATCCATCGGCTCGATCGAAGTCAGTAAGTCCCACAACAACGTAATCTATGTCGGTGGTGGAGAAGTCACCGTCAGAGGAAATGTTTCCTTTGGCTACGGTGTGCATAAATCAGTAGATGGAGGCAGAAGCTGGGAGCACTTGGGATTGGCAAAGTCACGACACATTCCAAGAATTAGAATTCATCCCTCAGACCCTGACATTGTTTATGCCGCTATACTTGGAGATTTGTATAAATCTTCGGAAGAACGTGGCGTATTCAAAAGTACAGATGGAGGAAAAAGTTGGAATCGCATTCTATTTGCCAATACCGATGCCGGTGCGGTTGATTTAATTATGGATCCTGAAAATCCGGAGATTCTATATGCCAGTACCTGGAATGTTCGACGAACACCTTATAGTCTGTCTTCCGGTGGAGATGGGTCAACTTTGTGGAAATCGATTGATGGTGGCAAAACCTGGAAAGATCTTTCGAAAAGTGAAGGCTTTCCCGAAGGAAC
>CAZCAD010000414.1:0-3261 GCA_964496525.1 uncultured Flavobacteriales bacterium
AAAAATTTACTTCCAATAAAAAAAAACCACCTAAACCAATTTAGACGGTCTTTCCTGAAGTTTTTTAGAGTCGTTCATTACCGTTTCCTTTTAGCTCAAAGGTTTCCATGAATTTCGTCGTATAGTTTCCCTTACGGAAATCTTCGTTTTTCATCAATTGCCGATGGAATGGAATTGTGGTTTTTACGCCATCGATAAAATACTCATCTAAGGCTCTTTCCATTTTGGTAATAGCTTCCTCACGTGTTTGAGCCACAGTAATCAATTTGGAAATCATTGAATCATAATACGGTGGAATAACATATCCAGCATAGACGTGTGTGTCCAGGCGAATTCCGTGTCCCCCCGGTTCATGATAGTCTGTAATTTTTCCGGGGCTTGGTCTAAAATCGTTGAAGGGATCTTCAGCATTGATTCTACATTGAATTGCATGCATTTGTGGAAAGTACTCCTTGCCCATTATTTTTTCCCCCCCTGCCAGTTTAATTTGTTCTTTGATCAAGTCATAATTAATTACTTCTTCTGTAATGGTATGCTCGACCTGGATTCTGGTATTCATTTCCATGAAGTAGAAATCCCTATTTTTATCGACTAGAAATTCCACTGTCCCGACTCCTTCATATTTCACGGCCTTCGCCGCCTTAATTGCTGCTCGTCCCATTGCCTTTCTAAGCTTTTGGGTCATGAACGGCGACGGTGTTTCCTCAACTAACTTTTGGTGTCTTCTTTGAATGGAACAATCTCTTTCCGATAAGTGACAAACGTTTCCATACTTATCTCCGGCTATTTGTATTTCAATGTGCCGAGGCTCCTCGATAAACTTCTCCATGTACATGGCATCATTTCCAAATGCGGCTGCTGATTCTTGCCGAGCTGAATCCCATGCTTCTTCTAACTCATCTTCTTTCCATACAACCCTCATTCCCTTACCTCCACCTCCTGCTGTTGCCTTGAGCATGATTGGATAAACCACTTTTTTGGCGGTCTTATTTGCATCTTCCAAATCTTTCAATAGGTCTTTTGATCCGGGAATGCAAGGTACACCGGCTTTTTCCATTGTGGCTTTAGCTGATACTTTATCTCCCATGGCATCTATCATCTCCGGCGAAGCACCGATGAATTTTATGCCATTTTCGTCACATACTTTGGAGAAGTTTGAATTTTCCGATAAGAATCCATAACCCGGATGCACAGCGTCTGCATTGGTGATTTCACAGGCGGCAATAATCTTCACAATATCGAGATACGATTCTGCGCTTGGAGGCGGACCTATACAAACGGCCTCATCAGCGAAACGAACGTGTAAACTATCTCTATCAGCTGTTGAATAAACCGCAACTGTTTTGATACCCATTTCTTTGCACGTTCGAATAATCCGCAAAGCAATTTCGCCACGATTGGCTATCAAGATCTTTTTAAACATACTATCGGCTTTTTTCATTCTTAATTTTCAACCTTCGATTAAGATGGCTCGATTAAGAATAATGGCTGATCGTATTCAATTGGCGTGGTGTCATCGACCAAAACTTTGACTACCTTACCTGAAACTTCAGATTCAATTTCGTTGAAAAGTTTCATTGCCTCCACAACGCACAGTACGTCACCCACGGCAACATTATCTCCAACATTTACAAATGGATCTTTATCCGGTGAAGATCTCCTGTAGAAAGTTCCGATCATTGGTGACTTAATCGTGATTAGACCGGAGTTCTCTCCCGCTTCTCCTTCGACCTGTGTCATTTCTTGATCTTCCCTTACAGGTGGGACGGTTGTTTGTGCTTGAGGAGTCACAGCAGCTACTGTCTGAATAGGTGCCGCCTGCACTACCGTCGGGGTTTGAACGATCACTTCACGCTGACTAACTTCAGATTTAATTGTGATCTTGAATTCTCCTTGCTCGATGCTAACTTCATTCACGCCGGACTTCGATACAAATTTGATTAGATTTTGAATTTCTTTAATATTCATATTACATTCCATTCAATTTGGTTAATAGGCCCATTTAAGCCAAATAGAGCCCCATGTGAATCCGCCTCCGAATGAGGCAAGAATCAGGTTGTCTCCTTTCTTCAATTTATCTTCCCACTCCCACAGCAAAAGTGGGATAGTACCTGCTGTTGTATTGCCGTACTTTTCAATATTTACCATTACTTTATCAGCTTCAATACCCATCCTTGATGAGGTGGCATCGACGATTCGCAAATTCGCTTGATGTGGCACCAGGTAGGAAATGTCATCGGCAGAAAGATTATTCTTTTCCATGATTTCCATAGCTACTCCGGCCATATTTTTTACCGCTTGCCTAAATACCGTTTTCCCTTCCTGATAAACATACTGCCCAGATGTTTCAACATTTTCTTTAGTGATCGGTTCGCTGGATCCTCCGAGTCTTTGCAATAGAAATTCACGCCCGCCACCGTCTGATCTTAAAATGGAATCCATCACCCCGTTGCCTTCATCATTCGCTTCGAGAAGAACTCCACCACCACCATCTCCAAAGATGATACAGGTTGCACGATCTTTATAATTTATAATGGAGGACATTATATCTGCCCCTATAACCAGTACTTTTTTATGCGTACCATTCTCAATATATACTCGGCCAATATCCAGTGCATAGATAAATCCTGAACAAGCCGCACTTAGATCAAAACCCCAGGCATTATAACAACCCGCCTTATCAGCTAAGATATTTGCTGCTGCCGGAAAGCGATGATCAGCGGTAATTGTTCCACAAATGATCATGTTAATCTCTAAGGGATCTATCCCACGTTTTTCACAAATACCATCAACGATAATTTTTCCGAAATCTGATAAAGCCTCTTCGGGAGCCGCAATTCGACGTTCCTTAATACCAGTTCTGGAAGTAATCCATTCGTCATTGGTGTCGACCATTTTTTCCAAATCTTGATTGGATAAAATCGCCTCGGGGACGTAACCGTGAATGGCAGTAATTGCAGCCGTAATTTTAGTCATCTGTTCTTGCAACGGTTTTTAAAACGGACCTTTTAATTTTCCGAAATTCGCGTTTTAAAGTAGAGGCTAAAAGTATCAAAAATCATTAGGAAAAGTCAAATTATTGACTGAAAAACGCAAAAAATGATCAAATAATGAATGCTTTTGACCGAAAACGATTGAAAATGAAAATTTCTAAAAACAAAAAAAGAAGGACGATCATGAGATTTTTCTCAGATCCGTCCTTAAGTAGTGTCTGGTCGGAAATACAGCAAAATTCAAATTACTTCTTTTTGTCATCTTTTC
>CAZCAD010000415.1:0-3257 GCA_964496525.1 uncultured Flavobacteriales bacterium
CATTTCCATATAATGTCACTGAATCAAAAGCGGTTGAAAGTCGTTTTGCCGGCATCCCCAGACTTACATAATGGAAGCGGCGGTTGGTTCTTTCGGGCCCACCTTCTCCGGCAAACATTCGAGTGGGATCTTCCCCTTCTCTTTTAAATGGAAATAAACCGGCTGTATAAGGAAATTCCCCCGGAACATTTTCTTGCAAATTCCATCTCAAAATATCTCCCCAGGCCGTAAATTTTGGAAGAGCTACTTTAGGAATTTGTAAATGGGACAATGATTCTGTATGCGTATCAACTGAAAGTTCCTTGTCTCGAACTTTAAATTTGTATATCGGATTTTTATATCGTTTTACTTTCTCTTCCCATCCATCGATTATCATCCAGTTCTTCAGATCAAGATTTAGTTTGGTGGCTTCAAAAGTCTCCATCAATCCTTTCAATAGCCGGTCCTTATCTTCAACTGATGATGCTTCAACAGCGTCCATGGATTGCCGAATTCCGTATAGCTGATTAGCCATCTTCACCTGCTCGTCAACCCATTGGTCATACATTCGATTATTCTCTGAAATTTCGGATAAGTAGCGAATTCTGGCCGGTGGAATCACAAAAATCTTCTCGGACATCTCCTTCGTTATTTCGAAAGTCGTATCCAAATCTGCATTGGTCTTTTCCTTCACTTTATTCATGATCGCTACGTAGAGCGAATTCATTCCCGGATCGTTAAACTGTGACGCAATCGTTCCAAAAACCGGAATTTCTTCATTCTTTGCTTCCCACAATTCATGATTTCGTTTGTACTGTTTCTTCACATCGCGCAGTGCGTCTAAAGCACCTCTCTTATCAAATTTATTCAGGGCCACGATATCAGCAAAGTCAAGCATGTCGATCTTTTCCAATTGAGTCGCCGCTCCAAATTCAGGTGTCATGACGTACAATGATACATCCGAATGATCGAGGATTTCTGTATCGGATTGCCCGATACCGGAAGTCTCTAATATGATCAAGTCAAAATTCGCTGCCTTTAATATTTCCAGTGCCTCCGATACATGTTTCGACAATGCCAAATTAGACTGTCGCGTGGCCAGGGAGCGCATATACACTCGGCTGCTCTTGATGGAATTCATTCGAATTCTATCTCCCAATAAAGCGCCACCTGTTTTCTTTTTTGACGGATCGACTGAAATGATCGCCACATTCTTTTTAGGAAAGTCAACTAAGAAACGTCTCACCAACTCATCGACTAAAGAAGATTTCCCTGATCCACCGGTACCGGTAATACCAAGAACGGGAGTCGAAACTTTCGCCGCGAGCTCATGCACCTTATCCAGGTCCGTTTTAGTTTCTTCCGGAAAATTCTCGGCCGCAGAAATTAATCGCGCGATATTCGTAGGATTTCTCTTTATAAGATCATCAACCTCTCCATTCAAAATATCTCCCAAGACATAATCACTCTGCTCAACCAAATCATTGATCATTCCCTGAAGGCCCATTGAGCGACCATCGTCAGGATGATAAATTCTTGTAATCCCGTATTCCTGTAATTCCTCAATTTCGGATGGTAGAATCGTTCCACCACCTCCTGCAAATATTTTAATGTGACCGGCTCCTTTTTCCTGAAGCAAATCAACCATGTATTTCAGGTATTCTGTATGTCCGCCCTGATAAGAAGTCATAGCTATTGCCTGGGCATCTTCTTGTATCGCACAATCAACAACCTCCTCAACGCTTCGGTCGTGTCCTAAATGAATCACCTCGCATCCGGTGGATTGAATGATACGGCGCATAATATTTATAGCGGCATCATGCCCATCAAAGAGAGAAGCCGCAGTGACTATCCTGACCTTGTATTTGGGCTTATATGGTTCAACTTTCTTCATTAAAAATAATGGGGTTCTACTATACAAATATACTCAATTCGGCACTAAAAGTTCGAAATGCAATGCACGCACAAAAGTCATGGATCATGCAGATTTTCAAAAAATTCTGAAGAAAAGATAAATTGAATTGTATTTTTGAAAAAATCCAATTGATGATACAGATTCACGACAGAAATTTCGAACCGTTTATTACTTCAGAAGAAATTGATCAAATCGTATCACAAATGGCTGCCGAAATTAATCGTGATTATCATGGTAAATGCCCTGTCATCATTGGAATTCTGAATGGCTCCTTTATGTTTCTTTCTGATTTGATGAAAAGGCTGGAGATTGATTGTGAGTTAACATTTTTGAAATTTTCTTCTTATCGTGGAACTGAATCAAGCGGCCAGGTGAGTGAACTCATTGGGCTTGCAGATAAGTTAGATGATCGTCACGTTCTCGTTTTGGAAGACATTGTTGATACGGGAAATACCCTGGAGAAGATACTTGCCGTTCTTGAAACACATGACCTTAGTAGCCGGAAAATTGGCACGCTTTTAATGAAACCGGATGTCTTCAATAATCGATTCAAACTTGATTATGTCGGCAAAGAAATTCCGGACAAATTTGTAGTGGGTTATGGATTGGATTACGATGAGCTGGGTAGAAATCTAAATCAGATTTATCAGCTTGCCGAAGAGGGTGGAATAAACGATTAGCCAACCAATCTTCTCATGCAAAGAATGTAGCCAATGTGAACGGCTTGATGGAAGTTTGAAAACGTTATCGCGCCTTCTTTGTCCTTGATTTTAAATCCTGTCATCGTTTCAAATTCTCGATAATCATCCGGGAAGATACCGTCGGAAAAATCCTTTTCAAATTCATCTGCTTGCTCAATCAACAAGCATTTGATTAAATCAACTTCAGACTGCTCCGCACGCTGCTCCGGTTTTGAACCCCTCACATATTTCAGCAACCATTCCTTTTCAAAACCTGAGCGGTGGCCTCCAAGCTGGTAGACCAAACCGCGATGTGTTACAAGCATATGACCCAAATGCCAAATAATATTGCCGGTAAATCCCTCCGGAATTTCGTTCAACTGATCCACAGATAATTCTTCAATTCGTTCAAGAATATTTTGTCTTCCGGTTCTGAATATTTCTAATTCTAAAGTCATTGTGTTTTAATGTTGGGAGTCTAAATTAGTTATAAGCTGAGAAAGGACAAAGACAAAAACTTGGAGCAGGTATGAAACATTAAATCCGGTAAAATTTTGATTTATTTTAATTTTCTGATTTTTCAGTCAATGATTTTTAAGCCCTCAAAAATAGACCTAAGCCATATTCTGATCTACGTGATTCTGTTAATCGGAGTAAAGCTTGTGGAAAAAAGATCGAGTATT
>CAZCAD010000416.1:0-3247 GCA_964496525.1 uncultured Flavobacteriales bacterium
TTTGGCGATCCCAATATTTTTCAGTTCTTGAATCAGATCATCTTTTGACAAGGCATCACCGCCGGTTTCTTGATTTTTGAGCTGGATATTCCGGCTCGTTTTCTTCCGATTACGATTCATTCTGAGCAGGAAGCCCGGTGTCATGCTTCTGACAATATCCTTCAATGACATCTTTACTGACCTTTGAATTGGTAAGTGATCGTTCCGGTTTGAGTGCCGGAGACGGAAGAACTAAAGTTAAATCGGGATTTTTTGGCGTATCGCTTCGCCTTATTGACCATGCAGCTTGTAGCTCCGGGAGATCTGGACGGAAGAAAGGAGGTTTCCCTGATATCGCCGTTTTTATCTACTTTGATTTGAATAACCACCTTTCCAGAACCATTACAGGTGTATCCCGGAACGGGCAAGTTGTAGGCATCACGACCCTTAAGATTGAAGCTCACCATTACCTGACCGGCAAAGGCTTTTCCACCGTCGCTGTCGATGTTATTGGACGGATTTTTATCTCTCTCATTTTTTTTATCCTCCTTCTCTTTTTGAATATCAGCAAATTTAGACGGGTCTTCATTTGGATGTGTTGCCGCCCACTCTTCGAAATACTGCTTTTCCAGGGCCTTGGCATCCATTTCAACCTGTTCGTCAAGCTCCTGTGTCGAAAAATCTTCATAAGAGCGCTCACGGTTATCATTTTCGTCAACGGCCATATTACGGATCTCCTGGGGCGGTAATTGCTTATCCGATAATTCAAGCAATTTCATCATCTCTTCATCGAATTCTATCTCATCTAAGGGCATATCAACTTCGGTTATTTCCTCACCGATGTTATAAGAACTATCGATGGTTGAGAAATTGGTGCATAGAAAGATTGCCACGTGGAATAAGACTGTTCCCACAATCGCGAATTTGTAGCGTTCTATATAATCGAAGATTCTATCCATTACTCCTTTGGGCCTGTGCGAATGAAAGCTTGTGTTGACAAATTGTAATAAAACAGCTCTCCTCCTCTTTCTAATTCTACGACTGAGTCGTTGATAGGTTCAATAGAAATATAAGTAAATTTGAGCAAAGTGTCACCCTGGGTGTTCAGAATCCCGTAGCTGGAGCGACTTTTCGCCAATAACAAACTGTCATTTAAAAAATCCAATTTCTCAAAGTATGGTTCAATAATGTACTTTCCTTTTTTATTAATCAATCCCCATAAGGGTTCAGATCCGGCAATGCCAAAGTCGCCCTCAAATGATCTGGCCATACTAAAACTATTTGGGATTGCCGTATTGCCTTTTGGCGTTAAATATCCCCAGTGCTGTCCCTTTTTTACTGCGATCAGGTTTCCATACTCTCCCAGGTTTGCCTGATTTCTCGGATAAATTCTTTTTCCGGTGGTATCGATAAGGTTGTAGCTCTTATCGTATTTTAGCTTGGCGTAGCCATTCTTAAACTTAGCCAGTTCCTTAAACTCCGAGTAATTTTGGATCCATTTGGCAAGTAAAACTTTACCACTTGAATCGATGTAATTAAATTCTCCTCCTCTTTCTACTATTGCCCGACCGTCAATCATTTCACCGATATAATCGTAAAGAAATGGGACGATTGTATCACCTTTAAGCGAAACAAGACCCCAATTGTCTCTGAGTTTTGCTTTGAAGACGTTTCTTGAATATCTCCTCAAGTCATCATACTTAAAAGCCATATAAGTTGTACCAAAGGGGTCAATTAAACCGTAGTAGTCATTTTTAGACACAATTGCCAGCCCATCTTCAAAATCATAAGCATCTGTGTACTGAGCTTTGAGTCTTACCAAGCCTTTTTCATCAAAATATCCATAGAGCTCATCCTCGTTTTGAAAATAGGCAAGACCATTCTCAAGATTTCCAAGATCCTCGTAAGCCGGTTGCACTATATACTCTCCGTTTCGGTTTATCATTCCGAGATAATCATTTACCTCAACCACCGCATGACCTTCATTAAAATCCATTGCGTCATGAAAAATGGGATCGATCACCATTTCGCCGGTTTTGTCAAGGTAACCGTACCATTCTCCTTTTTTTACGACAGCCAGACCTTCTTTAAAATGATTGACTTCTTGATATTCCATTGGTATTTCATATCGCATGCTGATGTCAATGTAGCCCCAGAGATCGCCAATTTTTACCGGAAGTAGTTCTATATCAGCCATTTCAAGCTGCTTTTCCAACTCTTTTGAAAATGGATATTCGGGAAAACGGTCTTTAAATTCATTTAAACTGTTCAAAGAGTAATCACCTTGCAAATGAACATTAAACAGTTTTTTCCAGGCGTTTTTGACATTTCGATTTGTCGGAAAGTCTTCAATAAACTTTGCATAAGCATCCGAAGTTCCTGCTCGTGTCGAGATTTCGTAAATCTTATCTTCGGCATCCGGTCGGTAAGGGCTAGCCGGATATTTATCCAAAAAAGTAAGGTAGTCAACGAAATTATTTGATGCCGTATTTTCTACATACAGAAGTTTATCGAAAGATGATTTTGCGGCTTTGCTAAACTCTGAATTCGGATAATCAACCAAGAACTGCTCGTATCCCTTCGCTTTTCCATGAATTACAGCAAGCTCAAAAGCGATAGAATCACGTTTATAAATCGCCTCGTCTCTGTGTCTGCTCCAGGGGTTTGTTTTCGCAAATACATCAAAGGCAGAAATAGAGTTACGAATAAGCGCTCGTTTATAAAGCAAATCCGAAATCAAGTTTCGCTGATTCAAAATGACAATACTGTCAATTCCGTAGGTTTTGTACTTCAGTTTTTTCTTGGCTTTTAATTTGGGGTAACCCTCAACGGCCCTTTGTATTTTTGCATAAGAACTGTCGAGATTAGAGAACGGGTTATCAGTTCGTTGATATATTATACTTAAACCATAACTTGCAGCAACAACTTCCTTTTTTTCTGCTTTTTCGAACAGTCTTTTGGCCTCAAAATAATTGTAAATATCCAGTACAGCCATCGCCTTTTTAATCTTTCCGGCAAAGACCGGATTAAGACAAAAAATGCCAAAAAGCAATATGATAATTCGAAGGTTCATTTCCTTGTGCAATGGTAAAATTACATAAATCAATTCTTATACCTAAACATGTATTGGGTTTATCGAAATATCGATTACTGATCTTAATTTATCCGAATGAAATAAAATTAACATTTCGTAGTTATACCTTCACGCTATTGTTAACTTTGCACCCTGTTTTTTGATTTTGGATGGTAAAAATCGCTGACCGAATAC
>CAZCAD010000417.1:0-3245 GCA_964496525.1 uncultured Flavobacteriales bacterium
TTAAAATCGAATTACTTTTTTAGTTATTGCTAATTCAGGAAATCGGATTAAATAAAACCCTGACTTCCAATCTGTAACAGAAATTGAGAAATTACCCTTGAATGTTTCAGTCTGAATCAATTGTCCGCTTAAATCATAAACCTTCATTGTCAAATTCTTGTCAGAATCTATTTGGATAAACAGCTCATCTTTAACAGGGTTCGGATATAATTTACATTTGTATTGAATCTCATCCTCTTCTTCAACTGAAATCGTTGTGTAGGAGTTCTCTGACGAAAAAGTCGGAATCATGCGTTGGAATGCACCTGTGCCATTAGGATATCGGCCAAAAGTAGTTTGAGCTTCCATTTCAGGTTGCACAACTGAATTAATCACCGTCGCATTCGGTTTTGAAAATATGACGGTGTCAGCAGCTGCGCTTATTTTAAAGTTCGCGTGCAATCCGGAATCAAAAATATCCTCATCGGCCCAGATAATTAAATAGTCGTTTGCGCCAATTGTCGTACCGGGAGGAATCTCCCATTTGGTATTATTCGTCACGTCATCAGATAAATAATAGCCCGAAAGATCAATTGCGGCAGCAGTGTTATTATAGAGCTCAATCCAATCTTCTCCTTTTCCCTCTTCATCCAATATCAGATTATTGTTTTTAGCCATAAATTCATTGATGACGACGTCATTGGTCAGGATCAGATTATAAAATTCGTGTTCGGCGCGGACGGGTGAAAATTTACCGGCATCCACATTCTCCGCATAGATATAATATTGAACGTCAGATGCTGCGATCGAAATGTAAGCTCCCCAAACATCATCTCCCGCAGCTCCATCACCGTGCAATCCATCATCAAACATTTCTTCCTTTTGAAAGGCATCTCCTTTATAATCTCGCCATCCCAGATATGCATAATTGACATCTATGATACTCGCAGTTATCGTAACAACATCATAAGCTTCGACCGCAACAGGGCTAGTTGAAATACCCGATATTGCAGGTTGGGTGAAAAGGTAATCAGGATAAGTAGACAAATAGCCGGTTCTTCCACTCAAGACCTGATCAACGCCAAATTTAACACCCGGTCCGCTCCCAACTTGACTGTCCAAATTGGTAATGAACTCGCTATAGGTATAAAATGCATTTGGATCTGCCAGTACTTCATCCCCAATAATATCCTGGAGCTCACCTCCCCGACTATAGAAGGAATCATCGGCTAAGTTCTCTTCATAAATCGTTCTGCAATGAGCCATATACATTTTTCTGTAAGTTGGAACGGTGAAAAGTTGACTGATTAGTGGCCATAATGCTTCGCCCTCACGTAAATAGGGATCCATATCTGTTAGATCAGAAATAAGAGTCGGCGGCGCTCCGCTACCCGGTCCTCCCGTAAGCATGGTAAACGCCCCAAAGCAACCGTTTAAATCCCAGATGATCGGACACATCCTACCATTATCATCCATCACCAGGTAATAGTTTTGACGAATCGGACCGGTATAGGTGTCCAGGCTTATGACTACGTTATTGTAAGCCAACATCCAAAGTGCCCTGTCCACGTCTAAATAGTTTTCAATGGAAGCGAGATTATTGCTTAACCGGTCGCATAGTGTCATCAATTCTGTCCACCCAAAATCGGTTTTCATCTCGTACGAATTATAATAGTTTGTCGTGTCAGTACCCAGATATTCGAGGGAGGGACCACTCCCGGAACTTCCGTAGACCGGATTACATTTGACAATCGTTCCTTCACCATCACTGTAAAATCTTCTCTCAACAAAGTCTCCGTTGATGGATTCGGTATTATTGAATAAACCATACAAATCTCCATTTATATAAACCCTGGCATAATTAGACAAAGGCATATCCATGTACTTTCTTCCAATCTCATACCCCATAACTTCACGAATAAAAGAGGGGTCTTTATCGCCATTGGAAAGCTTAAGCGTTTCGTATCCCTGATATTTTTGATCGAGGATGTGATCGAGTTTTATATTTAAGGGATTCTTGTCATTCGAAACATTATAAGTACTGTTCCCTTTGAATTTTACTCCAACACTATCATAAAAGGCACCATTGATTGTACACGTCCCGACCAACCTTTCGTCAATATCGTTTGCGTAATATGTATCCATAATCGCATCCCAGTTATCCTCCTCAAATTCAATTTCAATTACTGTGATATTATTGATATCATACAGATTCTGAGCTCCTGAATGCATGAAGCTCAATGTTGCGACTACAACAAGACAGATTTTGGACATTTCTTTGCGTTTTGTGTCTTTGACTAAGACTACAGAGACAGGTTTAATCGATTCATAAAAAAAATTAAACTTTCTGAATGCCTGGAATGAACCTGCGTTTAATTCAGTGGTACAGTTATTGTGTATAACGTAATCATGAAACGACCCATTTCCATTTTATTAATTGCCTTTGCCTTCTTTTCATGTGAACAAGAAGAATGTGGAGGTATATTTAACACAGGCACCGATTGTGATTACCTCTGGCCAACAATCTCCGTTAATATGTCCACGGTGGGGTCTGATAATTGGGATAATTGGAGCATCACTATTGGTGATAGTTCGATAAATCTGTCGACCACAGGTTCTGGAAATTGGGACAATTGGGGTTTTTCAATGGATGCTATCAGCGGTAAGATCGAAACTAGTGGTTCCGAAAACTATGATTCTTGGGACTTAACCAATTCGGATTACAGTATTTCTCTGGAAACAACGGGTAGTGAAAACTGGGACAATTGGGACATTGATGACAGCAATGGTGATTGGTATGCTAAAGTGACTACCACTGGTTCTGAAAATTGGGACAAATGGGATGTATCAATTAATGGGAACGATCTGTTGGATATGGAAACCAGTGGTTCAGATAACTTCGACAACTGGCGTGTATATGGTTCCTTTCCGCCATCATGTCCCCTGGAATATCAGCTGTCAATTCTCTTTATACCGGTCTTTATCTCGGCGGTTCATCAGCAAGGAATTGTGGAATGACTCCTCCTTTTGATCCACCCCATTCCACAACTGTAAATCCCTTTCGTTCTTTTCGCAAATCGAATAAATTCTGCTGTGGAATATCAATGGGTATTTCCAGTGGCTGGAAAACCATCATTACTCGGATGATCGTTTCGGGTTTAGGGCTTATGTTCAATTTGGCCATTTCTTCATATTGTCTTGAGGAGAAATGGATCAAATTGTAGGTGTTATTTTCCATTTGAGGAAGCCAGTAGATAATAAATTCA
>CAZCAD010000418.1:0-3245 GCA_964496525.1 uncultured Flavobacteriales bacterium
TTAACGTAGGTACATTTCTTAAAACATCAATCGCGGTTCCACCATCCGCTACAGGATTCTTAGAAACATTATAGACTTTCTTATCAATTTCTAAACTAAAAGCAGGCGCAGATCCATCGATTACGACCGTATTTAATTCGGTCGAATTCACCTTCATCTCCAGATTCCCTAAATCTTTTGAGGTTTCATAATAGCTCGAAAATGATGTTGTCGTCTCAAACTTTTGATATCCCATGAGGGAGATTTCAATCTTGTAAGATGAAACGTAAGGAATGTCCTCAACAATAAAATCGCCATTCGATTGACTTAATGCTCCACCGATCAAAACATCTTTTGTTTCCTGGCTGCTACTGTCAAAGACTTCCTGAAATACTTTAACTGTACTAAATTCGACAGCTTTTCCGCTCTCGGCATCTAAAACTTTTCCATAGAATTGACCTGTCCATTGTGCGTAAGTAGTACTTGAAGGTACAAGGGTTAAAATCAACAGGCCAATTGTAATGATTGTGATTCTTTGAGTTTTCATAATTCTGTTTTTTTATTTGGCTCAAAGAAACCACCACTTTTCAGCTTCCTAAAATTTATTCAACCATCGGGCTGAATTAGTGTCTTAACAAGCGTTATTAGGGGGTTCAGTTCTCTTAGTGAAGTAAAAAAGGGAGTTCATAGGCCATTTTGACCGCTTAGTTGAAACAAATGTCGATTTCGCAATCAAAATCCTTACGATTCGGCTAATTGAAATACCGAAGAAAGCTATAAAGAGCCTCAAATAAACTGCCAAGAACTACAAGGGTGAGAAATATGTCGTAAATTTAAGTATACAGAAACGAACCCTATGTTATTCGATCGGAAATTACAGAGATTCATTATCACAGTTCTGCTCACGAGCTTCTGCATTTGTGATTTTGCACAGTCCAAATTGACAAGCAAATGTGATGCATTTATAGCAAAGGAAGAATACATGGAGGGATTGAAATATCTCGAAAACCAGGCAGAATCAGTAAAATCTGATGACTCACAATACAGTTATTATATGGGAATGATGAATTTTTATATCCCACATTTAAAAAACAATGCTACGAGCCATTTTGAAAACTACATTTCGAAAATGGAAGCGGATCAGGTTACCCTCCTTTCACATGATCCTGTGTATTATTTTCTTGGACAACTTTATCACTTAAATTACAATTGGACCAAGGCTCAGGAGTATTATCAGCTATTTATTGATAAAATTGATCAGAATGAAAAAATACCTGAAGAGGAACGGGCTACCTTAACGAAGGAGCCAAGGCGTAATATTGAGCAATGTGATTTTGGTCGTATCCTCGAAAATAATCCACGACATGTCTTAATTGAATCACTTGGAGATACCGTTAACACTATTTATTCGGAGTATGCCGCAGTGGTTTCTCAAAATGAAGAGCGCCTTGTATTTACTTCACGCCGACCGGATACTGAAGGTGGCAAGAAAGCCAAGGAGGGCGGTGGATACTACGAAGATATTTACACGGCAGACCTTGTAAAGGGAAGTATTTTCGAGAATACTGACTTCTTGAATGATACAACGGGCCGATTTTATATCAATACAGATACCGATTTCGAATACATTAATTTCCGAAGAATGGGGAGTGCGGTGAATTCAAAGGAGCATGATGGGAGCATACAACTTCATGACAACGATCAGACCTTATATTTCTACCGCGATGCCGATGTGTGGTCTGTTATAGTCGGACAGGACTCTGTTAGTGCTGACAGGCTGGGTGAATTTGTGAACACGACTTATCATGAACCATCAATTTTTTTCTCCGACGATAACACTAAATTGTTTATTGTAAGTGATAGGCCGGGAGGCTTAGGCGGCCTTGACATTTATTTAAGTATAAAAGAGAAGGGTCAGTGGACCGAACCAAAGAACTTAGGACCAAAGGTTAACACTCCTTATGACGAGGATGCCCCTTATTTTGATCCTGATGGAATAACACTTTATTTTTCGTCCAAGGGGCATTCGTCGGTGGGAGGCTATGATGTTTTTCGCAGCCGATTTATCGATGGAGAATGGAGAGATGCAGTCAATATCGGCTTCCCGGTTAATACTCCGGCAGATGACATTTATTTTACAATGACACATCGATATAATCGTGGATATTACTCCTCCTCAGATTTGAAAGGAAAAGGAGCAATGGACATTTATCGAATCACTTTTGCTGATGAGCGGGACCCGGTTGCAGAACTTTTTGGAATTGTGAAAAAGGGTGATGATTTAATTCCGGCTACAGCCGATATCATCCTGAAGTCAGGCTCGGATGAGCGAATTGAGGAAAGAACAGACCCTAAGAGTGGTGAATACTTCTTGGTGCTGGGGCATGGAAAATCTTACGATCTACAAGTTAAAACGGAGGGTTTTGTTCCCTTTGAAAGACAGTTCTCTGTTCCGGAGCAGAAAGACAATTATCAGCTATATCAGGAAGTACATGTTAGATATATCACTAATTCCAAGGGCGAAAAAATTGGCCAGGAAATTACAGTTTATTCTGCATTGGGGAATGAAGAAGAGACGGCTTATTATAACGAAGAAACTCGTGAGATGATTGAACGGATTAAAAATGACAACAAGATTACGGGAGATATGGCGGCAATGACCCTCGTTCATCTTTATCATACCCAAAACCAATTATCAATGATGATGGAAGAAGATGTAAGTCTTGATTTTGACATGAACGCCAATTCAAAAGTATTCATGCTGAAACATGGCGAATTGAACCATATAAATTCCGATTCCTATGTGGAATATATAGAATCAATCAATCGTGATGAGTTCTTGAATCCTGAGCTTGTACCGACAATAGATGCAAGATCAATTGACGGCTTGTTTTTTACAGTCCAAATCGGAGTTTACAGTCGCGATGTCCCACACTCAGTTCTCTATAACCTTCAGCCGCTTGTGACTCGACAAGTCAATAACAATCTTCATTATCGTTATTCAATTGGAACCTACAAATCTATCGAAGACGCAGTGAAACGCAAAAATGAGGTAATTGGAATCGGGATTACTGATGCTTTTGTTACGGCGTATTACAAAGGAGAGCGCATCGGACCAGATGAAGCCACGGAACTCATTAAAAAGTGGGGTACGGGTATCATTATGAAGTAGCCATTCAGAGCACGACATCCTTAAATAGAGATTATAACAACTCAATTCGTATGGCGAAAAAATTCTTTTTCCTTTACCCTTCGTTATTTTCTCT
>CAZCAD010000419.1:0-3244 GCA_964496525.1 uncultured Flavobacteriales bacterium
AGCAAGGGATAAAGTGTTCCTTCCACTACAATCAGTTTTACACTTTTTAGTTCTTCAATAATATCCGAGGGGTATGATTCCTTTTTTGAAATAATTGTCAAAATGCAATATTCGAGTATTCCTTTTCGCATTTGTGCTTTTGTATTCTCTACTTTCATTTGTCAATTGAATTTGTACACTTCTCTTAGTGATTTAAATTCTTGATACAAATATATATAAAAAATATAGTACTATGCAATACAAGGTACTATATTATTTTTGATTGATCAAAAAAATTTTATGTTAACTATTTGATAATCAATCAAATAATAGGCGAAAAAAAAGTTGAAAAAAAGCTGAAAAAAATTACAAAAATGTGAAAAATCAGGAAAATTGCTTCATTCGCTCGATAATTTTATCGGCGATTCTGAAAGAATTTGCGTAGATCGTGAAGGTGTAAGGAACCGATCCTCCGGTTGGCATAAAACTACCATCTGTGATGTACAGATTCGGAACTTCGTGCGCCAAACAATTCTTGTCAAGAACTGAAGTTTTTGGATCATTTCCGAAACGACACCCACCGGCCATTAGATTAGTTGGCGGGTTTCCTCCTATACCTATACTAATCTTTTCTGCGCCCATTTCCTTAAGAACTGTTTTCGCTTTCAGTGCTAAATAGTTACCGACTTTGACGTCCTGATCATGAAAGCCAATCTTTATATGACCGACCGGATCTCCCCATTTGTCGGTAACATCTTCGTCCAGCGTTACAGTGCAGTCATCATTTGGAAGCCAGTCACAGAATACTTCGAAGCGAATGCGCCTTTGCTCTGTGAAATAATCTTTTAGCATTTCTTTTAATTGCGTTCCGTACGTAAGTGTGCCATCCAGATATCTGTTTCGATATGCTTTAGGCATTGGATTTGAATGCTCAATTAAAAAGTCGATGGTTCCGCCTTTTGCTTTTCCGTCAAATTCTTCATCATCAATTTCGTAGAAATCCTGGGTCGCCTGATTTACGAAGGTTAGTGGAATTTCAAATTTCTTTCTATCCTCTTCCGATAGATTTTCATACCTGATCGAACCGGAACCGGAACCTCCCCCGGCAAAGAGCAGGTTTTTACCAACTTGTCCGGCATTGTTTGCCAAGCCGTTTGGAAATTGCCTGGTTTTACTCATGAGAAGTAATCGGGAGGTTTCTACTGCCTGGCAGGCGATTACAAATAGCTTTGCATTTAAAATTTCTTCTTCGTCATGCTCATTGTAAAAATGAACCGCTGACACTTCATTCCGCTCGTTGGTGTCAAAGCGGGATACCTTACAGCTGGCACGAACCGTACAATTACCCGTTTTCATTGCTTCGGGCAATAAGGCTGCTCTGGAGCTTCCCTTTGCATCGGAGTTGCATCCAAAGCTTCCACAATAGTTGGAGTGATAACAGGCTTTACGCTCCTCCTTTGGCCGTGAAATGATTCCTCTGGCAGCAGGTACTAATTTAATTCCGACTTTTTCACCTGCATCGACGAACCAATCGGCAACCACATTGGTTATGAGCGGTGGATACGGATAATCCGGTGTTGAGCGCGGTTCAAGTGTTTTATGCGGAACCACTTTCCCGGAAACTCCTACGACCTCTTCAACCTTCGCATAATAAGGTTCCAAGTCCTCATAGTCTATTGGCCAGTCAACAATATTTGCTCCATCTATAGGTCCGTATTCACTAAGAAGTCGAAAATCTTTTGGTTTAAGTCGGTGGAAGTAGGCGCTCATGAAATTCGAGGATCCGCCTACACAGTTTCCGTTCCAATATGACTTCTGCGTATCATTGGTCGATTCTGAAATCCATTGACCGTTACTTTTTCTACGTTCAATTACGTGTTGCTCTTCTTCAAGATTAGGTCTGTATGAATCACGCCGAGTGGCTGTCATTTCATCTTTGGAAAACTCTTCGGTCTTGTACCAGGGTCCTTTTTCCAGGACAAGAACTTTATAGCCGGCCTTTGAAAGCTCATAAATTATGGGTCCTGCTCCGGCACCACTGCCTACTATGCAAATGTCATAAGTCATAGCTTCAACTTCATTTGCTTTTCCATTATCCGCTCGTATCTAATTGACTCAGTCGGTCGAGGAATTCCGGCTTTATGATTTAGCCACTTCCAGCCGGCCTCATTTGTATTCCCGCCATAAAGAGGGTCGAGTAGAAGAGCTTCCAAAATAAGGATTACCATTGCTGCGCACCAGTTTTTTCCCCATTCTAATTTTGTAAAATGATCAACTATTGCGTCTTTCTGTTCCTGATCCAATTCGTTGTAAGAGAGAAAATAGAGCTCTTCGGCTACTTCGTTTGACCAGTTTAATCCTTCAATAATGTATTCATTGTCCTCAGCCTTTCGATTAAGTGTATCTACCAAGACCCACATCACATAGCCGTAGGCATTGATTCCTTCGGCAGAAGGCCCGTTCCCATCGTCTGGAAATAGGATTAATAAGATTGATTTGAGAATTCCGACTTGATCCCCGCTTAATATATCATTTCCTTTCTCTGTATCGGGATCGCAAGATTGCAGAAAGGAGATTTGAGTCAGAGCTCCGCCTATAAGTGCGGCCTTCAGAAATGTTCGCCTTCGTGTTTGCCACAATTCAAGATTTTGAAAAGTGTCCGGGATTTCAATTTCCCTTTTGAGGGCAGGTTTCTTTATACGTTTATAATCTTCTTCCATGTGGGGTATAAAAAACCCCGACGTCCGTCTGAGACGGAGTCGGGGTTAATATCATGTGTGTGTTGGATTATTCTCCAGCTTCGCACTCTCCACCGTCACACTCTCCACCATCGCACTCAGCAGCAGCAGCAGTGTCTCCACCATCGCATTCACCACCATCGCATTCACCACCATCGCATTCACCACCGTCACACTCTTCAGCGTCTTCCGTGTCTTCAGCATCTTCAGTAGCTTCGGTAGTTTCTTCTTCTCCACCTTCTTCTTCACCTCCACAGGCAGTGAAAGCCAACATAGATCCAGCAGCAACAAGAACAAATCCCATTCTTCTTAAATTAAGAACTGTCTTTTTCATAATTTTGATTTTTAATTAAATTAACAATTGATTAAACGTCTGAATTTCTTCAATTAGGGCCAAATTTAACAAATTATTCTTTATTCCCAATTTTTTTCAAAACTTATCTTTAAACGGCTTTTGCACACTATTCGGGACCTTTTATTGGCCCATTTTTCAGTATTTTCTATGGCTTTTAAGATTCCAAGAATGA
>CAZCAD010000420.1:0-3221 GCA_964496525.1 uncultured Flavobacteriales bacterium
GGCCAATATGACCTTTTGAACGATCAAACGAGCATCTTTTGGATGTTCCTCCAAATAGTCCGTCAACATTTCTGAAACAGCCTGTGAAACAGGTGCCGTAACTTCTCTATTCCCTAATTTGGTCTTTGTTTGTCCCTCAAATTGCGGTTCCTGAACTTTTATCGAGATAATCGCGGTTAATCCTTCACGGAAGTCATCACCGGAAATCTCAAATTTCAACTTATCCAACATCCCCGAACTTTCAGCATATTTCTTTAAGGTATTGGTCAATCCTCGTCTAAATCCGGAAAGATGTGTACCTCCTTCATGCGTATTGATATTGTTAACATAAGCATGCAAATTCTCTGCGTAAGAAGTATTGTAAATCATGGCTACCTCAACAGGAATTCCACTTTTCTCACCTTCAACATGAATTACTTCCGAGATTAGTGCTTCTCTGCTCTCGTCAAGAAATCTCACAAATTCAGAAAGCCCATCCTTCGATTGAAAAGTTTCGCTTATCACATTTCCATCTTCATCAGTACCCCGTTCGTCCGTGATCGAAATAATAATTCCTTTATTCAGATAGGACAATTCGCGCATTCTACTCGCAAGCGTATCATAGCTATATTCAAGAATTTCAAAAATTTCAGGGTCAGGATGGAAAGTAATGGTCGTTCCATTTTCACCCGAACCACCATTCTCCTTACATGGATATAGCGGTTTACCCTTCTCATACTCCTGAATAAATGCTTTTTTCTGTCTGAATACCTCAGCTTGCAAATGCTTTGACAGTGCATTCACAACCGACACACCCACTCCGTGAAGTCCGCCCGACACCTTGTACGAGTCTTTGTCAAATTTCCCACCAGCGCCGATCTTCGTCATCACAACCTCCAGTGCCGATACGCCCTCCTTAGTATGTATGTCAACAGGAATACCTCGTCCATTATCTGTTACTCGGATTCCGTTGTCTTCCAGGATTGTAACTGAGATTTTATCACAATAACCTGCCATCGCCTCATCAATAGAGTTGTCAACCACCTCATAAACAAGATGGTGTAGTCCCCTGGGACCCATGTCTCCAATATACATTGATGGACGCTTGCGAACGTGCTCCATTCCCTCCAGCGCCTGAATACTATCCGCCGAGTAACTTTTTTTATTTTCTTCACTCATATCTACAAATATTTCAGCCCGAAATCAACCATAAGAATTGAACAAAAAATGTATTGAAAAACAGGGTGTTTTTCCAGGCACTCAAAGATAAGAAATCCGACCCTCGAACAAGGACTCTTATCACTCCATTTACAAGGAGTTTTCAACATCTAATTAACAAATCAAAATTACCAATGTAATTAACTGATTTTCATTCATTTAAAATACAAAAAAATCCTAGAAAAAACAAGCTTTTTTGCTGATAATTTCGTTTTTTTTCTTCTCACAAATAAAACGCCCTTTTTTAGCCAAAATATTCACCTAAAACGGATTATTTTGTATGACTTTCGGACTTGCTTTCATAGGAGAGTAATTCACCCTGTTTTTCGGATCTTTTTTACTCATTTTAATTTAATCTGTCCGAAATGCTCAAATTATGACTTAATAGCTTTAATTTTACCCCCAAATTTTCTTTAATGAGCACGCATTTTTACGCATTGAGAATTGCTGAAATAAAAAGAGAAACGGAGGCGACGGTTTCGATAAGTTTTGAAATTCCTGCTGATCAAGAAGAAAACTTCAAATTTATACCTGGACAATACCTTACTATCAAAGTTGATTTAAATGGTGAAGACGTTCGCCGATCCTATTCTATCTGCTCTACACCATCAGAAGGAGAGCTGCGTGTCGCGGTAAAGGAGGTTGAAAATGGAACATTTTCAACTTATGCGAATCGAGAATTAAAAACGGGCGATACCCTGGAGGTTATGCCTCCTGACGGAAGTTTTGTAGTCAAACCGGACATTGACGGAATCAACAACCATATCTTTTATGCTGCAGGTAGTGGGATAACACCCGTTTTATCAATGGTAAGATCCATTTTGGAGACAGAAAGTGACAGTAAGGTGTTCCTCTATTATGGAAATCGTACGGCTGCTGACACCATTTTTAAAAGTCAGTTGGATGAACTGGATCAGAAATATGCAAACTTTACATTAACCTACGTCCTAAGTCGTGAGGACACCGGCAATAGTGAAACTTATGGTCGAATTGATGAAGCGAAGTGTTCTAACTTTTATGAGAAAGAACTCTCCGACCTTAAAATAACCGGAGTCTACTGCTGTGGTCCTGAAGAGATGATTGAAATGGTAAAAAACTTTTATCTTTCCAAAGGTCTGCTCCACAAAGTTCATTTCGAATTGTTCACGACTCCGGTTGCAACTACTATCACCACAAATACCGGAGATTCAGCCGCGAATATAGATAGTAATGTGACGGTGATTATTGATGAGGAGGAATACAAATTTGAACTTTCGACGGATGGAAAGAGTGTACTTCAGGCGGCCCAGGACAGCGGAGCTGATGTTCCTTTCTCCTGCAAAGGCGGAGTGTGTTGTACTTGTAAAGCAAAAATTATAGAAGGTAGTGTCAAGATGGATGTCAACTTTGCTTTGGAAGAAAATGAAGTCGCTGATGGCTTTATTTTAACTTGTCAATCACATCCGACAACTGAACGACTAATTGTATCATACGATGATTACTAATCGCTTAGAAACGTCCTGAATAATTAATATGATGAAGAAAATTGTTCTGGTAGGTGGAAGTAGGGGCCTTGGGCGGGAATTGGCACTGCTATTGGCTGAAGGCCATGAGGTTTTGCTCTTATCTCGTAATCTGGAGGAGCTTGAGAAGATTAGTGAGATTGGTGGAGCCAATCTGTCAATTGACAAAATTGACTTGACTTCCTCGAATTTCAAAGAAGAATTATCGGCAGCGATTGCGAGGCGGTACAGTGACGTAGACATCTTAATTAACAATGCCGGTTATTTGGTTAATAAGCCTGTTTTGGATCTGGATAAGGCCGATATCGATCAAATGTTTAGAACTAATATCACTGCGCTTATTGAGTCATGTCAAGCCACCATTCCGGTGATGAATGCCGGCGGGCATATTGTTAATATTGGCTCAATGGGTGGATTCCAGGGAAGTTCCAAATTCCCCGGTCTAAGCGTTTACAGTGCATCAAAAGCGGCTGTAGCTGCCTTCTCTGAATGTCTCGCGGTTGAACTCTCTGAACAAAAAAT
>CAZCAD010000421.1:0-3213 GCA_964496525.1 uncultured Flavobacteriales bacterium
TGCTAAACAGGAGACACCTCAGAATTAAAGTACTTCAGATACTTTATGCCTACTACCTATCGGAAGACTCGGATGCGCAGCATGCTCAAAAGGAGTTGGACAAATCGATGAACCGAATTTATGACCTTTACCTCTATTTACTTTTGACCTTTGAAGAGTTGCATCATCTTGCAACTCAAAATATTGAGGATAAGAAAAATCGAATTCTTGCTTCTGAAGAAGATTTAGATCCCAATACAAATTTTGTCGATAATCAGATTTTCAACTATTTCATGACGAATAAAGACCTGAGAAAGAATTCAGAGTTACATAAAATCAATTGGCAAGGAGATGAGAAGCACAATTTAATGCGAAAACTCTTTAAAAACGTTCTTGAGGCAGACGTATATCTGGATTATATGGAGATTGAAAGACGCACATTTAAAGAGGATAAGCAGTTTGCTCTCGACCTGTTCAGAAGCGAAATTGCTAATTCGCAATTACTCTATGACTTCTTTGAAAGCGAGAGTATTTATTGGATGGACGATATCGATCTTGTTTGCTCAATGGTGCTAAAAACCATCAAGCAAATTGACGAATCAGGAAGCAATAAAAAGATACTGCCCTTGTTTAAAGAAGAGAAGGAGGAAAAAGAATTTATTCATGTTCTTTTGCATCGCACGATCGAGAAGAATAAGGAAAATGATGAGTTGGTTGATTCGCTTACGCAGAACTGGGAGCTTGAAAGAATTGCCAAGATGGATTTTATTTTGTTAAAAATGGCATTAACCGAGCTGACAGAACACTCTTCTATTCCAAAAAAAGTAACTTTGAACGAGTATATTGAGATTTCCAAATTTTACAGCACGCCGAAAAGCCAGATGTTCATTAACGGAATCCTTGACAAAGCCGTGTTACTGCTGGATAAAGAAGGAAAACTTAATAAAACCGGAAGAGGATTAATTAATTGATTATGCGAAGGAGATTATTATTATTGATATTGGTTCCGGCATTTATGGCCTGCACTTCCAATGATGGAGCAAATGCCGAACAGCGTAAATTAGAATATGCCGAATACATTGACGATCCGACAAGCATAGAGTTTGATAGTAAGAATTTTAATTTTGGAGAGACCGTTGACGGTGATATGGTAAGGCACACGTATAAATTCACCAATACGGGAGACCGGAATCTGGTTCTGATCAACGTAACAGGTTCGTGTGGTTGTACAGTTCCCGAAAACTGGCCGAAGTATCCAATTGAACCCGGCGGAGAAGGTGAAATTGAAGTGGTTTTTAACTCGAAAAGCAGAGTCGGAAATGTTACCAAAAATATAAGGGTGGAAGCAAATACACATCCATCATTAACAACCTTAACCTTAAGAGGAAAAGTGTTGAACGATTGATAAGAATTACAAATAGTTTTTTAAGCAAGGAATGAAATCATATTTATTATTATTACAAGAAGGCGGTGGTGGTGGAGAGCAAGCTCCCGGATTTGGGTCGAGCAACCTCATCATGTTTGGGCTAATTGCACTCGTCTTTTATTTCTTTATGATCCGGCCTCAAATGAGACGGACAAAAGAAGCGAAAGCTTTTCGTGCAGGTTTGGCTCAAGGCGATAAAGTTGTTACGACCGGCGGAATCCACGGTAAAATTCTTGAAGTGGCAGATTCAACGGTACTTATTTCTACCGAAGGTTCTACTAAATTGAGAATCGAAAAGGGATCGGTTACTGCCAGCGTGGAAGAGCAGCTATCCAACAAGAAGTAGCTATTAAATAGGTCTGTCTTTGTACTTTCTTGGGAAGGGATACCCCCATGCAGACCAATTTTTTCAAACAATTTCATGAGCTAGATCGACCAGGAAAACTTTATAAACTCCCCCGGTTTTTTCTGAGCCAGGCAATTAATTGAATCTTCGTCCAGTACACCAATGCGAGGATAACCACCGGTGGTTTGACAGTCGCGCATTAAAATGTTTAATTGACCCGATGGGGTGAGTTGTACAGTTCCCGGAATAACTCCCGACGAACGAAAAATTGATGTCGATTGGTTCTCTAAACCTGCTTGCAGCACGTAGGCCATTCGATTAGACTGTGGTTCGATTTGCAAGGGTTTCGATAGGATTTGATTCAAAACTTCCTCATCGAAATAGTCATATTCCGGCCCTTTAATCATCTTAATAGTTGAGGAACTATGGTCAATCGCTCGAAAATCTGCCAGCTCGCTCTTGTACTTTGGCTCTCCTATCTCAATCAAATCGCCTTTCCGAAGCGGAAAGAGGGTAAATCCGGATACGCTGATTGGTAGCAGCCCTTTAACCGCCAGGTAGGTTCGACAACCGACTCCTGCCCGATCAAACTTTAAAATACTGTCCTTCGCAAGGGTTAATACCGCATTTATCTGAATCGTCACGCCATTGATGGTAGGGTTCATCTCGGCACCGGTTATTGCGATTATCGTATCCTCTTCAAATGAGAATTCTGCCCCAATTAGGCACATTTCGATTAAGGGCATCTCCTCGGAGATGCCTGCCAATTGCTTCGCAAAATTCGCTGAATGTTGATCCATCGGTCCACCAATCGGAACCCCAAATTCCATGAATTCATAGGAGGAAGGTCCTACAACCAATGTCTGAACACCGGAATTATGAACATACATTTTATTCATCAACTATCAGCTTTTTCACATCAAACTCTCCTTTCAATTCTTTCGCTTCAATAACGTCAAATTCACCTTCGGAAATGGAGTAAAATTCAACCTTATCCGCTGGTTTAAAAAGGAAGGGAAATGAATCAGATTCTCTGAGCAAATTGACCGGAGTACGCCCAATTATTTTCCATCCTCCGGGTGAATCGATCGGATAGATTCCGCATTGTTGATTTGCAAGCCCGATTGATCCTGAAGTTATTCTTTGTCTGGGATTATTTAATCTTCTGGTATACAGCTTTTTATCCGTTTCATTTAAGTAGGCAAATCCTGGAAGGAACCCCATCATATAAACGTCATATTTTTGATCAGAATGTAGTTGAGCAATGTCTTCAAAAGTGATCTTATTTTCCTCAGCCAACTGATGAGAATCAATTCCAAATTTTTTGTGATAACAGACAGGAATTTTCAAACGTCGATGTCGCATTTTCAATTGACCGATTTTGATGTCAGTATCCAGAATTTTTGTGGAGAGTTTTTCGAAATCACTTAATTCGGAATTGAAAAGAACTGTTAGGTTGGAA
>CAZCAD010000422.1:0-3210 GCA_964496525.1 uncultured Flavobacteriales bacterium
ACGCGGACGACGAAGCAAGGTGCGTGATATTCTCCCCAAGTTATCAACTCGAGAGTCAAGGAATCAGCGAAACATACGAAGATTATAAATTGGGTGCAATTAAGCAAAGCGTTGGTCTATCCTATCAACCAAATAAGGTTCTCAAAATTTCTATACTATCCTCCGGCACTCTCGGTTACGGAACAATAGACATTCAGTTGTTATAATGTCTAATATACGATTAGGACGGTAAGTGCGGAGATTCAACAATGTTTGCGGCAGCCGCGTCTTTTTCTGCTGCGGAGTTTCGTATAGCGATTTGTTTCTAAACATCCTCCTATTAATAAACATTAACACTTCTTTATCCATTTAAGAAGCATCATTTGTAATTTTGTATTAGCCATTTTGAAGTCCTTACGTCAAAAACGCTGATAAATCGTGCAAAACACATCAAAAACTGTATTCTTCTGCATTTTCGCGGCCTTTTTTACCATTCATTCATGTGGCGGAGAAGCAGAGGAAATCGTTGAGGAGGTAAAAGATTCTGTCATTGTTCCGCCACCCAATATTGAGTATGGCTTCTATCTCGATTCTTTTCAGGTAAAAAGAGATACCGTTCAGCCTAATTGGACTATGAGTCACATGTTCTCGCCCTACGGTGTCTCTCAGTGGGACATAAATATTGCAGCCGAAAGGGCGGCTGATTCTCTTGTCGGTTTGAAGTATATTAAAGAAGGAACTCCCTTCATCATTTTATCGGAAATAGATGATACTGCCGGAAAAGCCCTTTATTGTATCTATCCAAAAAATGTGGTTGACTATATCGTATTTGATTTTACAGACTCTGTTTACGTCGAAAAAAGATCGAAACCGTCTAAAGTTTATGAGCGATTAATATCCGGCGAAATCGTCAAGAATTCTAATCTTACTTTTGCCCTTGATCAGCAGATGGAGGACATTAACATGACCGGCGAGCTTGCCGAATATATTGCCGGTGTATTTGCCTGGACCATTGACTTTTTCCGCTTACACCCGGGAGATGAATTCAAAATTATTTTTGATGAAAAATCGGTGGAAGGAACGCCATACGCCCTTGGTCAAATCAATTCCGCCTGGTTCAAACATCAGGGCAAAGAGTTTTTCGCTTTTCGATACGTTCTCGATTCGGCAAATAAAAAAGTAGGCTACTTTAATGAAAAAGGCAAGGAAATGAAACGACCGTTTTTAATGGCACCCGTCAAATATTCGCGCATCAGCTCCGGATATACGAACCGCCGATTTCATCCCGTGCAAAAAAGATGGAAAGCGCATTTGGGAACGGATTATGCAGCTCCAAAAGGAACGCCAATTCTGGCCACAGCAGACGGTTATGTCATTGCAGCTGCCAGATCTGGAGGTAATGGAAACTATGTCAAAATCAGGCACGATGAAGTCTATTCCACTCAGTATCTGCACATGACGGGATTCGCCACAGGAATAAAAAAAGGCGTTCATGTTACACAAGGACAGGTAATTGGTTATGTCGGATCAACAGGTTTGGCTACGGGCCCTCATGTTTGTTATCGCTTCTGGAAAAATGGAAAACAAATCAACCACCGCGCTGAAAAATTTCCGGAGTCTGTTCCAATGATTGATTCGCTTTTGCCGGCGTATTTGGAGTTTATAAAGCCCATAAAGAGTATGATCGATTCGTTTCCGATTACGAAATATATTCCACGCGATAGTTTGGAAACAGCCGAAAACTAACATGGCGCCGGTTGGAATCAGGTCATTCCTAAACGAATGAGAATCTTTGAGAATTAAGCAGACCCACCCAAAGACACAAGCCGCACCGAACTGAGCATAAAAAAAAGGCCGCCCGCCTCCATCGGCTGCCATCCACGTGCCGCTGAAGCTTTAGCGGAGGCGCAAGGCTTGCCGACGGCGCGGCAGGCGGATAACCCTAACCTAGTGTTTAGAGCACTAGATGCGCCTACTGTGAGTATCCTTCATCGTCCGGCTTCGTTGAACCGGACTCTTCTTCACTCTCCACGATTTTTTCTGTTTCCCCTTCGCTGCCAGAAGCTTCAGTGGAAGCGACTGTTTCTGTTTCCGGAACGCATTTGTCTCCAAATTTCTTTCTCCACTTTTCCTTGTCCTCATCTGACATATTCGCCCATTTATGTTTGAATTTGTGTTTCCAGTGCCCTCCATGCTTGTATCCATAACCACAGCATCCACCACATCCGCCCATTCGGAATCCGCCGAACAAGATCTTAGATAAAATGATGATTCCCAAAGCTTGCCAGAAGGTGATCACCCCCAGTCCAAAAATCGCAGGCATCAACCAATTCCACATCTCCATTACCACAAAGCCCGCCAGAGCTATAAGCCCGACCACTATGAAGGGCATAAAAATCATTTTCTTCCTCATTGTTCTAAGATTTCGTTATATAAATCAGTTAATCTTTTTCGCAAATACAGTATTGCATATCTCTTTCGTGATATCAATGTATTGACCTGCTCGCCGGTTATTTCGGCTATATCCTTGAAAGACATTCCCTCGAACTCATGCATCTCAAACACCTCTCTCTGTTCTTCAGGAATCTCATCAAGGCTTTCCTCCAACAGTTCCCAAACCATTTCTCTCGTAAGTACCGCATCCGGCAAGTCACTCAAATCCGGGATGTAATCCTCAAAATGAATTGATCCCTCACCATCGCCCTTCATCTTGTCCATCTCCGAAAAATTCAGACTTGACTTCTTTCGATACGAATCCGTGATTTTGTTCCTTGCTACCTGAAACAACCAGGAGCTGATCTTCTGTATTGTGTTTACATCATCTGATACTCGAACCAGTTGATAAAACACCTCTTGTAAAATGTCCTCCGCATCAAGATCCGATTTAACTCTCTTGCGTATGAAGTTGAAAAGTCGCTTTTGCTCCTTTTCTACCGTCTTCGTTATTTCTATTTCCTGAGTAGGGGACATTTTTATATCTGCGATTCTGACACTGTAGACGAGTATTGGACGCGAATATTTTAATAAACTTTCAATCTGCAAGTTATTATCCACGAATCAGTGCTTTTTCTCAATGAATCCCCTTATTTTGAAAAGTGTGGAAATTGGTATATTGAGGATATAACCAATTAAAATGAGGAAAGTAGGGCGTAATAAGACAATGGGGGCAATTATATTAAACGGATTAGCCCTTTACTTCCCAACCACGTAAATAGCTTATGTTCTGGGCGA
>CAZCAD010000423.1:0-3210 GCA_964496525.1 uncultured Flavobacteriales bacterium
GAAACTTCCGCAATTTGTGGGTCCTGTAAAAAACGTATTGAAAGGGAAATGAATTACAGTAAAGGAATCGTCTATTCTGAATTGGATATGGAAACGAAAATCCTGACCGTGAAATACAAAACGAAAGTTCTGACCGAAGAGAAGGTTATGCAACTGGTTTCTGATATTGGTTATAAGGCAGGTGATATTGAGCCCAATAAGGAAGCCTACACAAATCTTCCGAAATGCTGTCAAAAGCCGGGACTTTGTAAAGAATAGACATTATAACAACTGGATTTGTATAGAGGCAAAAATTACTATTTTTTTATTAGCCAAGGCATTTTTGACCTGCCTGGCCGACAGGCAGGTAAGCGTAGCCACAGCTACGGTTAGAGAAAATAACGCAGGATAATGGAAAAAGAGTGTTTTTGCCATGCACATTCAGTTGTTGTAATGTCTAATAGCTCAAAGTCATTTTCTACCAGGAATTTCTAACTTTACCGCAAAGCAAGGGAATGGAATTTTTGGATCCCAAGTTAGAGGAATACATTCAACAGCATACACAGGCCGAGACGGATAATCTCCTAAAGTTAAATCGAGACACGAATCTAAAAGTGTTAATGCCACGCATGTTGTCCGGTCATGTTCAAGGACGGGTGTTGAGCAGCATGTCGCACATGATTCAGCCTAACTACATTTTAGAAGTTGGAACCTATACGGGATATTCGGCTCTTTGCCTGGCAGAAGGATTGAAAGAGGGCGGGACGCTGGTGACAATCGACAACAATGAGGAGCTGAAAGGTATGCATGAAGAGTTTATCCTAAGCTCTCAGTTGGCGGACAAGATTGATATTCGATATGGAAACGCCATGGAAATTATTCCAACGCTTCCTGATGAAATTGACATTGTATTCATCGATGCCGACAAAGAAAATTATTCCAACTATTTTGATTTGGTGATCGACAAAGTTCGTTCAGGTGGATTTATCCTGGCGGATAATGTTTTGTGGAGTGGAAAGGTAATCGAAGATGTAAAGGACCATGATAGCTCGACAAAGGGAATCACGGCATTTAATGATAAAGTTCATGCGGATTCAAGGGTGGAAAATTCTCTGTTCCCGGTTCGGGATGGAATTATGGTTTTAAGAAAGTTATAGCAGATGGTAGATCTTAGAAGCGATACGGTTACACAACCAACGGCAGAGATGAAGGAGTTTATTATGAACGCTCCTCTGGGTGATGACGTCTGGGGCGATGATCCATCGGTTAATGAACTGGAGGCCCTGGGAGCCGATATATTCGGAAAAGAAGCTGCCGTTTTTTGTAGTTCAGGAACTCAAACCAATCAGGTCGCTATTCGTGTGCACACCAATCCCGGAGACGAGATTATCTGTCACGAAGAAGCACACATTTACCGATATGAAGGTGGAGGGATTGCTTACAATTCAGGAGTTTCGGCTCGCTTCTTAAGGGGAAACTTCGGTCGAATGAATCCTGCTGAAATTGTTGCCGAAATAAACCCGGATGACCAACACCATCCGATAACGACATTGCTGAGTATTGAGGATACCTCGAACAGAGGAGGAGGAATGGTATATGAAATTGATGATATCAAAAAAATTTCGGCGATTTGTAAAGAACATGGTCTCAATTTTCATTTAGATGGAGCAAGAGTATTTAATGCTTTGGCCGTAAATGGAATGGCATCAAAAGAATATGGCACGTATTTCGATACGATTTCGATTTGTCTTTCCAAAGGATTAGGTGCGCCGGTTGGTTCGTTATTGCTGGGGCCGGCCAATTTTATTCAGAAGGCCAGAAGAGTTCGTAAAGCATTTGGTGGTGCAATGAGACAGGCAGGTATTATCGCGGCAGGAGGAACTTACGCCCTACGAAATAATGTTGATCGGTTAAAGGATGACCACAGTCGGGCAAAAGCAGTTGAAGAAATTTTGAAGAGACAAACCTGGGTCAAAGAAGTATTTCCGGTTCAAACGAATATAATTGTTGTTGTTCTTTCAGATGGATTGGATCAATTCATGGTTACCGAACAACTGGCGGAAAAAGGAATTCTGTGCGTACCTTTTGGAAATGGAAGAATACGATTCACTACGCACTTGGGTGTCGATGATGCGGGAATCGACTTTTTGGAAAACAACATGCCGGTAGAATTAAGTTGAAAAATGGGCTTTACATATTGGGATTGGTATTCATGAGCATGGCTTGTGAGCAGGACCCCTGGAGTGAAAAAGAACAAAATGCATTTATGAAAGAGTGCAGGGCCGAGACGAATAAGGAAGATTATTGTCGTTGTTATATGGCAAATGTAATGGATGAATATCCGCAAGCAGAAGATTCAAAAAAAATGTCTTTCGAAGAAGCAGTGGAATTTTCAAAGGAATGTGAATGATGAAATGAGCCATGCGATGTTTAGTTGTTATAATGTCTAATATCCAGATGAAATATTTGAGCGTATTAAATATCCTTTTATTAATGGCTTGCTCCGGAGAAGCGGAGAACGAAGTAGTTTCTATGGATGATCTCATGGGTGAAACCGGTTCATATGAAGTGGACTCTTCTGAAATTGAAACCGGATCTAAAATTGACGACAATTCCGTTTACGGACAATTCGCCGACTCTCAGCTGGATATGTATGACACAACGGCTCACAATGAATTCCATCTACTTGATCGATTTGGATTTTCTAAAAGTCAAAAACTCCTGTTCACGGGAAAAGAAGATGTTCCATACGGAAGAAATGGACGGGCGACACCAAAAGCATACCTCTTCTGTTATAACTTTTCAGATTCAAGTAAAACAAACAATGCTTTTTACAATTACCTCGACGGAATGCCAGAAGAAGGTGAAGGAGGCCCTGTTAGATTATTAGAGGATGTAGCTTCGATTAAAATGCCCCCTATGCACATGATTGTGTACGATTCAAGCATAGTGACAATCCGGTACACTTGTGAAGCCGAAGAAAACGATTGGGATTCTTTTGAGGATTCATTGATCGCCAAATATGGCAGAGCTTACCGCTATCGTTTCGATGTCGACTGCGGTGGACCACTGAAATGGGAAAAGTATCCCTGACTTTTACCTGAATCACGTCATCCGACGACCTTAGGCGGATCAGGCCTGTTCGATCCAGCATCGAGCATCCAAGAGCCGAGAGCCGAGAGCCAAGAGCCAAGAGTTAAAAGCTAAATCTCAAATTGCAAATTCCAAATT
>CAZCAD010000424.1:0-3180 GCA_964496525.1 uncultured Flavobacteriales bacterium
AACCGACAGAGTGCGAAATACGCCAATTTGCGAGTCCGCAATTATCGGAGCAGCGCTTGGTTTATCAATTAGTGGAATGAAGGCCGTGATGGAAATGCAGTTCGCGGATTTTGTCACCGTTGGGTTTAATCAAATAATAAATAACCTGGCGAAACTACATTATCGCTGGGGAGAAAAGGCTGATGTCGTTGTTCGAATGCCCTGCGGTGGAGGAGTAGCTGCCGGACCCTTTCATTCTCAAAGTAATGAAGCATGGTTTACACATACACCCGGCTTAAAAGTTGTCTATCCTTCTTCTCCACGAGAGGCCAAAGGACTACTGACCGCAGCGATTGAAGATCCAAATCCTGTTATTTTCTTTGAACATAAAATGCTCTATCGATCATTAAAAGAAGAGGTGCCGGATGATTACTATACGGTGGAGATCGGAAAGGCGAATATCATTACTGAAGGGTCAAAAGCAACGGTCATTACCTATGGATTAGGAGTTCATTGGGCCAAAGAAATTGTCGAAGAAAACAATCTCGATGTTGAAATCGTAGACCTTGTCACCTTACTTCCTCTTGATACGCAGACAATTTATTCATCCGTTCAAAAAACCGGACGTGTTATTGTATTTCATGAAGATTGCCAGACAGGCGGACTTGGTGGAGAGGTCGCAGCACTGATCGCAGAAAACTGTTTTGAGTATCTCGATGCCCCGGTAATGCGTGAGGGATCCCTCGACACACCGGTTCCCTTTGATACTGCCCTTGAACAGAGCTTTTTCCCTAAAGAGCGTTTTAAGGAGAAGCTGTTAAACCTACTCGACTACTAACACCATGAATGTTAATATTTACAAAATTGATATTAAGTTTAACGTATTATACCTGGAATGGTATGTGTTTTGAGTTTAAATAAATTATGAAAACAATCTTTGCAATTACTATACTGTTACTTACTGCTTCCAATAGTTTATCTCAAAAGCGGTTTAATCACGAAACAGTAGTTAAATTGAGCTATGGTGATAATGCGATTGAAGCACCGGACTTTGAGGCTATTCAATTTCTGGATTATGCTGACATTGAAATTACCAATGATCACGAGACCGTTAAAATCGAATTTGATCTAGAATCGGGATTGATTTACTATAGGAATAGAGAGAATTTTACTCCCGCATTGGGAATCGTGATTGGCGAGGATACCATGACAATTCGTTTTCCCGGAGGATTCGCTTATATTGAGAAGCTGGAATTCGAACCGGGTAATTTCTATTTTGCCCAACATCCTTTTCAAGAAGAGTCAAAGCCCGAAACGAAGAGTTTTGATTTTTGCAAAGGCTGTGAATTCGAGTTGTATAGAGAAGATGAGATCGTTCCGGATGAATAGTTAAGACAATTAATTCACTTTTCTAATTTCTTCCAATACTTCATCTTCAACTCCCCAAACATGCCCACTGGAATTCCAACGAACAATACCCGATGTATCATAGAGTATGAAATGTGACTCTTCGGTCATTCCGTAATATCGTCTTAAATCCCCGCTCTTATCAACATAAAACTCAAACGGCCATTGATGACTGTCAATTCTGGATTTTACCATCCATTTGTGTTTATCATAATCAATTGCGATTCCAATAATTTTCACATTCGTTTCTTGCTGCCAGTCCTTATATACTCTAGCAGCATTATCCAAAAATGAAAAGGTAGGGGCGCACCAACTCGCCCAGAAATAATAAAGGATTGGGCCATCATGTTGGATCCTTAAGAATAAAACATCTTCCCCATCTATATTTTCCAGCATAATTTCCTGGGGTGTTGCTTGTTCAGGTATTTGTTGTTCTAAGATTAAGAAGAAGGTTGCGATCAATAAGAATTTCAATATGGCCAATTTAGATCGAATTGGGTTGAGGGTCAATTAATTATCGGATGCTCAGTTGGATTCCTAAGTTGAATGATCGATGAAGGTCTTAGGACATGGTCACCGATCAACCATCATCGGTCCCAATTCCAATTTTCTTTCTCAAAGATTCTTTTTCCTCCTCCGGCAAAAACTCATTGCTCAACATCACATCCACAAAATCAGGGGTGCGATCAGGATTGTACAACTCGCGGTAACAAGCCAGTAAGGAAATAGATCCCTTGGGCCTTTCGACAAAATTCATTTGATCACCTGCTTTCACCTCTCCCTCTTCCAGGACGCCAACGTATATTCCGGGATACGGAGCCTTGATAAATTCCTTCAAAACCTTTTGATCACGAAACTTGACACCCAACTTAAAGCATGGCTGACGAGCGGAAAGGACTTGAATCTTTGCTCCACCGAGCTGAAATATATCACCAATATGAATCTGCTCTTCATTCAGACCTTCCATTGAGACATTCTCACCAAACATGCCGTACTCCCAGTCTAATTCTGAATACTTCTTTTTCCAATAAGGGTACCAGTCGGTTGAGTAGATGTAGCAGGCTTTGGCAAGACCTCCGTGATATTGCCGATCGATAACGCTGTCACCCTTAACTTCCTTTTGACCTAAATGAATTGGACCGTTTACAGCCTTTTTAAAGATACCGGTTTCCACTTCTTTCCCGCGCCATTGAATCTTCTTGCGCTTTCCAATATTGACAGAGATGACCTTCATTAATCTTCTCGCTTTTCGATTGGGACATCCTCAGTGGGAGTATCAGGGGATTCTTTTTTCTTCCGAAAATCAGGATTCAATGTCACACTAAATTGCATCGATCGTTTTCCAAAATCATTCGTCTGTTGTTGCATTAATCCGGCTTGAAAAATCAAGTATGAGTTTAATTTATATCCAACACCTACATAAACTCTGTTTCTGTCAAAATAAGGCTGACGGACATTGATAAAAATCTCGTCGTAGAGTCTGATGAAAAATGTTTTTGGCACCATTCGGGCATTGGTTATTGGTAAAATAAAGTTCAAACGGTATCGCAGGCGACTGCTGTAATTTCCATTAATCCATCTCTCTTCGATGCGATAACGATTTTCAACTGTCAGGTAGTTGATTGTATTATTTATATCGAATTGCTGCCAAAAACGATGTTCCAAATTCTCAGGATTAGTTTGTGGACTTTCATAGTCGTGCGATGCTAAAAAAGCATATCCTCCGCTGATGAATGATCGTGGTCCAAAATGGTAGTTGGCACCAAAACGCACGACCAACTCTTCCATATGATT
>CAZCAD010000425.1:0-3161 GCA_964496525.1 uncultured Flavobacteriales bacterium
TTTGTCAACAGGATTTGATTCAAGACTACACACTTTTCATCAAGGAAGAATCAGGTGGAACCTGAGTAAATATTATAATCTGCGAGCGAACGCAACTTTGGGCAGAAAGAAAAGTGTGAGTGATTACACAAGTGGACGGGATTATTTCATCGAGTATTACGCAATAGAGCCAACTTTCTCTTATCAGCCCGGAAGTAAGTTCAGGATTGCCTTAAATGGAAAATATTCAGAAAAATCTAATAATTCTGATTTAGCCGAAAAGGTCATAATTCGTGATGTCGGAATTGAAATGAGAATCAATCAAGCGCAAAAGGGAAGTTTTAGCGGACAGTTCAATTACATCATAATTGATTATACCGCCTCAGAAAATACATCGATAGCTTTTGAAATGTTAGAGGGATTAAAGGCCGGCAATAACTTTACCTGGGGGATCACCTACCAGAGAAAGGTGGCGAAGAACTTGCAATTGAATTTTACATACAACGGTCGTAAATCGGAAGGTAATTCAACAATTCATACCGGTGGAATGGAGTTAAGGGCGTTTTTCTAGCTTTTTTTGATCAATGGAAAAGCTAAAAGAAATATTTCAACCTATGGACATCGTCCTTGTATTGATTCTTCTTTTTGGAGAGCGATTCATGGGTCGAATGGTTGGTGCAGACGGACCAGATGGAAATTTCGATCTGGAAAAGGTCGACAGTCTTGGTGCTTACCTTTTATTGGGAGGATTTATTTTAGCATTGCCTACCTTTTTTCTCGGGCCAAAAGATCATCCGCATCAAATTATCGGGTTTTTTCCTTTGGCTGCTGTTTGGATAAGCGCTACCGCAATTACATTGATGGGAATAACGGGTGCCATGATTTTAGCTAATAATCAAAGCACGGATCCATACACCGAAAATGTACCAACTTCAGAATTGGTCTTTGCCATTTCATTATTTGCCTGCATAGTTGTTCTACCCATAATTCTGACAATAATCTACACCAAAAGAGTTCGAAAGAAAAAGATCATGTCGGCTACGATTCGGTCCTTAATGTTGATACCCTTAATCTTCTTTAGTACAGCCTATGTAAACTTCATCATTAATAATCCGGATGCAACAGAGATGAGTTTCTTTACAATGTACCTTTTGTTTTCAGTCATCTTTATTCCCTATTATATGGCCCCGCGGTGGTTTGCGCTTGGAGATGATCCTAAAGCCAATTCATTTCGAAACTGGTTTATTCGCTACACGCTCTTTGTATTGGTGATGTATTTTCAGATTTGAAGGACCGGCTCAATAATCATCAACCCTATTAAACTGAGGAGGTACACCATCTGTCGACAGAATTTTTATTTCAGCTCGATTGAAAATCCGGTATTGTGCACTCACTTTCTTATCTGACTTTTTCTTGTTGATCATCTCGCAGTCGAACTTCGTTCCTAGCTTTAGCCAAGGACACATTAAAGAATCCGATACCGTAATCTCCCTTACAAAATCCGGATAGGGAAATCCTTTAGGATAAAGTCGATCATCTTCAATGCCCATGTAAACAAAATAATCTTGAAGTACCTCAGCACGAATCTGTTCCAATTTGTATTCGAGATCCTCTCTGCGACAATCAGCATACACTTGAATTTCAAAAATTAATTTTGGATGGGCCATCATGAAATCAACGACGGACTCTAAATCTTCCAATGCGTTGGCTATCAATATTTCGCCTTTATATTCCCAGATAATATTTTGATCCAATCGATAAACCTGACCTATTGCAAAAGATGTATCCTTTAATGTAAAAAAGGAATTACCAATTTGAGCAATCAGCATAGAATTGCTAAGTAGAAGTAAGATTAGTAAGAATCGGGGCATCAACCCTAAGATAGGGAATCTTAAGGAATTTCAAATTTGTGACATTTCAGATATTGAACAAGAAAAGCTAAAACAAATTGAGTAATTTCGCAGTGCAATTTAACTGCCGAGGCCATGGAAGAGACTAAGACAAAAGAGGTCGGTTTTGGAACAAAAGCAATTCATGCCGGCGTTCAGCCCGATCCTACAACCGGTGCAATTATGACACCGATTTATCAAACATCCACTTACGTTCAGGATGGTGTTGGAAATCATAAGGGCTATGAATATTCGCGGACGCTGAATCCGACAAGACACGCCTTGGAAAAGAATTTAGCTGCCATCGAAAATGGTAAGTTCGGAGCATGTTTTGGAAGCGGTTTGGCCTCTATGGATTGTATCCTGAAAATGTTCGAACCGGGAGATGAAATTGTCTCGGTCGATGATTTATACGGGGGCTCATACCGTCTGTTCAGAACAATTTTTGAGAAGTACGGATTGAAGTTTCATTTTGTCGGAATGCAGGATGTATCTACGGTTGAGCAGTACATGAACGAAAAGACAAAAATGATTTGGGTGGAGACTCCAACCAATCCAATGATGAACATTGTTGATTTGGAAGCCTGTTCAAAATTAGCGAAGAAATATGATGCGCTTCTTGGTGTTGATAACACATTTGCAACTCCATATTTACAACGACCACTGGATTGGGGCGCAGACATTGTTATGCATTCGGTCACTAAATATTTAGGCGGACACTCCGATGTAGTAATGGGTGCTTTGATCGTCAATGACGAAGATTTGGCGAATGAGATTTATCGTATTCAAAATTCATGCGGGGCGGTCTGTGGACCAATGGATTCCTTTTTGGTGCTTCGTGGAATTAAGACTTTGCATTTACGAATTCAACGGCATTGTGAGAATGCTAGAAAGGTTGCCGAATATCTCAAGACGCATCCTAAAGTGGATAAAATATACTGGCCGGGATTTGAAGATCATCCGAATCATGAAATTGCCAGCAAGCAAATGGACGACTTTGGAGGAATGATTTCATTTACGTTAAAAAGTAACTCTCCGAAAGAGGCTCACGAAATCATTAAGAAAGTAAAAGTCTTTTCATTAGCTGAATCATTGGGCGGTGTAGAATCCTTGATCGGTCATCCGGCCAGCATGACTCACGCCTCGATTCCAAAAGAAGAAAGAGAAAAGTCAGGCGTTGTTGATTCCCTCATCCGCCTGAGTGTCGGAATCGAAGATGCAGATGATATTATCGCCGATTTAGAACAAGCACTTAATTAAGGGAATCTCTATTAATTCATTCGCATCAAAATT
>CAZCAD010000426.1:0-3147 GCA_964496525.1 uncultured Flavobacteriales bacterium
CATAGATGGAGCTTCCGAGATAAATTGTGCTTCATTTTCCCACACCATTAGCGGAGGTGATGATTTCTACATTCGAATAAATGTAGCGAATGGAACTTCAGGCGAATTTAATGTGACGGGTGATATGACGATTATTCGAACCGATGGAGATGATATTGAAATAATATTGAATGAAGATGGTTCAGAGCTGAATGTGGGCGGCAACTTTTTATTAAACACATCGGGCGTAGATTCCGAAGAAATGGAAATAATTCTTCGTAATAATTCCAGAATGGATATTACCGGAAACTGTACGATCAATACGATTGATGGTGAAAATGCAGGAGCAAATAATTATTACATATTTTTAAATACCGGGGGAGGAGATTTACCTTTCTTCCACGTAGGGGGTAACTTAAGTTGGACGAGTACAATTGATGTTGTAGATGCCGAAATTCGTATTGAAGGGGGTATTTTTGATGTAGATGGAAATATGACGCTCACTCAAAATGCCGGTGGAAATGATTTTGATGTAATCGCAGACGGTGTTTCTGTCATTACAGTCGGTGGCGACTTTTCGATGAATAACAACGGCGGTGATGATATGTCATTTAGATTGGGAGATGGCGGAGGAACTACACTAACCTGGACAGTGACGGGGAATGCCACCTTGCTGCAAAATAATGCTGCTGCAGGAGCCAACTGGACACAGCACATCTATAGCGGGGCACAATTCATCGTTGGAGGAAATCTGGATGAGACAACGAATTTTGCGTCTTCACCACTTCACCTTCTGGATGTTCGAGATAATTCTGAAGTGCGCGTAGCGGGTAATGTAAACTTAAGCGCACCGGCCGCAGGCGAGTTGGAGATAAGACTGGTTGATCTTACGTTTTTTAGGATAGGAGGCAACTTTGTTCGTGCTCCTGCCCCAAACGATTTTGGTACACTGAATTGTACCGGAGGTACACCAACGGTGGAATACAATGGAAGTACCGGAGCTCAGATCATTGCTGAGGACGCAGGAGGTGGTGCTGATTTCTTCTATTACTATAATCTGGAAATTGATAATTCATTCGGTACTATTCCTCAGTTATCAATGGAGGGTGTGGCGACCGTGAACATAGGTGGAGATTTGACGATGAATGACGGAGTTGTCGCCTCTGACGCAGTGAATACCTTAACTGTTGCTGACGATGCAACCACTTCGAATGCATCAGACGCTAGCTATGTAGATGGTTATATGAAGAAAATAGGAGATGATCCCTTTACCTTTCCCTGCGGTGATGGAGGATTTTATGCACCATTGGGGATTCTGGCCGCAGGTGCTACAACAGATGAATTTGACTGTAGATACTTGTACAGCAATGCTCATAATGACGGCTATGACTCCAGTTTGCACGATCCATCGATCCTGTGGATATCTAAGGTTGAGTATTGGCAGTTGAACAGAACAGTGGGGGCATCTACACCAACTGTTACCATCAGTTGGAACACTCCGCGGAGTGGCGGCGTTGGTGATTTCACATTATTAATGTTTGCAGAATGGGATGGCGCTCTTTGGAAGGACCGCCTTGCAGCTGGAGTAACCGGAGGTAATCCGGCAGGAACGCTGGACAATGCTGTAGCTCTAACGACTTATAATGGAAATCCATTTACATTATCAACGAGTGATGGAATTAATCCGCTCCCAATAGAACTCCTGACTTTCAATGCGGAGATGAAGTTGGATCACGTCGATCTGAGGTGGATCACAAAATCCGAGCTAAACAATGACTACTTTGATGTGGAACGTAGTCAGAATGGAACAGATTGGTCGTATGTGACCCGAGAGGATGGAGCCGGAAACTCCAGCGTGGAGCAAAATTATTATGCAATTGATCCTGACCCGCTGTTTGGCACTTCATATTATCGATTGAAGCAAGTTGATTTTGATGGGAATTATTCATATTCTCACATCGTAGCAGTCAGCAAGGACATTATCGTGAACATTTATCCGAACCCGGGAAGTGGCGAGATTTTCATAGCCTCCGAGCTTACGGCAAATGATATTCAAATCTACAATACAATGGGACAAAGGGTCAATATTTCTATGGTTAAGCAGAATGAGCTCTGGAGAATATCCGTGGCAGATTTAGCAAACGGAACCTATTTTGTCCATTTCAATACGGAGGCAGGTCTCGCGGTAGAGCGACTGATCGTTAGCCATTAGCCAATACTACTTCTCATCCCTGTCACTGATTGTTTTTCTCTTTACCTCGTTAAAGAAATAGCGTATATCGATTGTCATATAACTTCCTCTGACGTTAGCGATTGAAACCACATTTCCCGGAGGATACTCATAAGACATCGCGAATGTTGTAATCGGGGCGAACGGCAGATGATAAGATGCACCCAGATAGAAATAGCCGAACTTTTTTGTACGATACTCAAATCCTAAATTCGTTTCTAACGCTCCCTGCACTTTACCTCTGTATGCACCTTCCATTTGAAAGTGAGTGCTCCCTCCATCAATATTTGTTCTTACCTGCACATCGGATGGAAATAGGATGATGCTCGCACCGACTGCGGCATTCATATAAAACTGTTCGCCCAGTCGAATATAAATCAGGCCTGAAACCGGTAATGCATAGCTGATTATTCGAACGTCATTTGTATCGCTCAGACCGGAATCGGGAACACTGTAATAGAGGTTGAAATTTCGCTGGGTGAAGTTGATGCCGGTTTCAAGAGAAATATTTTTGGTAAAACCATGTCGAACGACCATTCCAAAAATATTCCCGAATTTTTGTTTAATACTTGATTGAAGTTGATCTTCGTTAAAATCTTGTATGTAGGTGCCAATAAATCGATTGGGAATAATGGGTTTATACTGAATACCAAAAGTGGTAATTCCTTGTTGAGAAAATCCGTCTGCACCAACCAATAATAGTATAAGAACTAATAGTATTCGCATCCAATACCCAAATTTAGGCTATTCTATAGAAAATTAACGGTAGAACTGTTGCCATTAGTATGAACTTGTTTAAAGTCGAATAGAAAAACGGCGAGAAAACTCTTGGCATCATTGGACTACAGCTATTTTTTATTCCGTAGCCTCTGGCTATGCAATAAAAAATGAGCTTTGCCACTAATACCAATACTTTCCTCTCGAAAATTCCTCTTCGA
>CAZCAD010000427.1:0-3139 GCA_964496525.1 uncultured Flavobacteriales bacterium
TGTTTTCCTGAATTGATGCTTCCCAACTCTGAACATCATCAAATGCAACATAGGTGGTTTCAATTCCAAACTTTGGCAGAATTTCAGTAAACAATCGATGCGTTGAACCAAAGATCGATCGTGAGGACAGAATATGATCTCCTTGTTTGAGAAGAGCCCCGAAAGTTGTGAAAATAGCTGCCATTCCGGTCGCTGTAGCCCAGCCCGTCTCGGCTCCTTCCATATCAGCAACTTTGCGGATAAATTCATCTACGTTTGGATTCGAGTACCGGCTGTAGATGTAGCCATCTTCCTTCTCACTAAAGAGATCAGCCATATGATCGGAGTCCTTGAAGCTATAACCAGAGGTATAATATAGTGGCGAAGAATGTTCCCTATATGAACTTCTCTCCGTTTGATTCTTAATGATCTTGGTCTGCGTTTTCATAGTGTTTATTTTAATACAGTAGCAAGTTTTGTGGCTCCACTGTCCAGCCCCTGCCCCTCCTTTAGTTCCTCCCCAAAAAAAGAGATGAACAAATTAGGATTTTCTCGATACAATTCATGGCTCAGTTGAGAAAGTTCAATTTCTCCGATTCGGTAAGAATAATCAGTTGAAACAAATTCTTCTTCTATTCTCTGAAATTCTATTTTATCAAGGTTTTGCGAATTATTCGCTGAAACAAAAAGTCGAATGCTGTAATCCTCGCTAAGTCTCACTTGATTCTGCTTGAATTTACGATACTCATAGTTATAATCATAAACGAGGGCGCTAACGTCAGAGAGCACGGCGCTTGCGGTAGGAAAACTTCCTGCACCTTTTCCGGTGAATACTTGTGTGTCAGCAAAAAGTCCCTGAGTCGATATGGCGTTGAATTCATTTTCAATTCGAAATGCAAAACTTTCTTCCTGTATAAATTGGGGAGCAACAAAGGCTCTTACCTCCTTGCCAATTTTATAGGCAGATGAAATCAGTTTGATTTTGCATCCTTTTTCTTTTGCAAGTCGAACATCGTCAGCTTTGATATTTCTGATTCCGAGATTCAAGATATCCTCCGGTTTGCATATTAGCCCAAAGGCATGCAAAATAAGAATTTGCAGTTTGAACTTACTGTCAAAGCCATCGATATCCAGCGTTGGATCAGATTCCGCAAATCCAATTTGCTGAGCATCTTTTAATATTTCCTCAAAGGATCCGCCCTCTAAATCCAATCTCGTTAAAATATAATTCGTGGTGCCGTTACAAATTCCTTCGATAGAATCAAGACTATCATTGTTGTAGTATTCCTCCAGATTTCGAATGATCGGAATACTCCCGCATACGGCGGCTTCATATAGTAAGGAAACATTGTGCTGCTCTTTCAATTGGATTAGCTCTTCTAAATGTTCCGCTATGAGTTTCTTGTTAGCAGTTACAACATGCTTACCGTTTCGAATGGCTTGAGTCACAATTTCGTAAGCCGCTTCAGCGTCATCAATTAACTCAACGATGAGGTTTATTTCAGGATCATCCAAAATGTCAGCTTTGTTGTACGAAAAAGAATTGGCCGGCAGAGAACGCGACTTAGTAGAATCTTTTACCACAATTTTATTAATACTCGCATTCAATAGATTACTTTGGTTCAATACTTCGTACAGGCCTGAGCCCACACATCCAAATCCAAATAATCCAATGTTCAGTCGGTTGTTCATTATACAGGAAATGTGAATTCCCGTTTTAGGGAAGTCGGTTTATGTGATTTAAATTCATTCAACAGGAAATCGCAGATGAGACCTTCCAACTGCCCATAATCGATCAAAAAAGAGTCATGTCCATGAACTGATTCGATTATACCCAAGTCTGCGTTTGGAATATGGTTTGCCAGGAATTTCTGTTCTTCAAGCGGAAAGAGAGTATCCGAATCAATTCCAACAACCAGGGTTTTCGCCTCAATCGCTGCCAGTACCTCTGTCCTGCTCCCTTGCTTGCCTCTTAAAATGTCATGACTATCCATGGCACGCGTGAGTGTATGATAAGAAGCCGCTGAGAAACGATCCACTAACTTATCGCCTTGATAGCGGATGTATGAGGGCGCTTGATATCCGCTGGATTTAAAGGGTCCGTCGTGTTGCTTAATTTGAAAATCTTCGTATGATCGATAAGACAGCATCGCAATTGCCCGAGCGGCTTTCAATCCATATTCCCCGCCACCTTTTAGTCCGTAAGTGAGATCTGCTTCAATAGCCAATCGCTGACTCTCATTGAACGCTCGCCCAAAAGGTGAGTGTACCGCATTGGTGGCAATCAGAATCAGATTCTCATGTCTGTTCGGTTCTTGAATCGCCCATTCGAGTGCCTGCTGACCCCCCAAAGAAGCTCCAATGAGTACATCAATTTGGGATATGCCCAAATGATCAGCGAGAAGAATATGAGCCTTAACCATGTCCTTAATCGTGATTAACGGAAAACTTTGTGGTTCTTCAAAGGATTCAGGTCCTGTGGTCCCATAACACCCACCCAGAACATTTGCACAAACAATTCTGTGCTTTGAAGGATTGAAAAATCCTTCATCACCAAACAGTCCGGGCCACCAATCGAGTACTTCAGAACTTCCGGATAAAGCATGACAAACCCAAATTATCTTTTCTGCGTTTGGATTTCCATAAATTGAATAAGCAATCCGGAGTCCATCGAATTCGGTTCCCGACTCTAACTCAAAAACCTCATTATAATCAAAAGAATAGATCATTTCGCAATTCATTTATATGTCCATCCCGATTAATCGGAAGGCAGGAGTTGGCACCGTTTGAGCTTTTCTCAAGGTTGCCAGAGGGTTATAGAGCCTGATCTCTCGCCTCTTCTTTATAAATCAACCACAAACCATACAGAATTGTAATCGACCGGACAAATATTTAGAATTCTAAAATTAAAATCCTAATATTTTTTCGAATAAATTTTGTAAAGCTAAAATTTTCCATGATCAGAGCGTAGACAATTCGGCTGAGTTTAAACGGGAATTATGTAAAAACCGACACTAAGCTCTATAATTAATAATCAGGGTGATTCGCGCATAAGAAACTTGGATTTACGAAAATATAATTGTATCATAGACAGACGATTATAGTCTTTCTTAAATGAACAACCCCGAGGCAAAGCCGTCGAGGTATCAAAAGGAGTCAC
>CAZCAD010000428.1:0-3131 GCA_964496525.1 uncultured Flavobacteriales bacterium
CCAAAGGGGTATTATTTGCTGCAGCCGATTGTACAGGTCACGGAGTTCCGGGCGCAATGGTTTCGGTGATTTGCAATAACGGATTAAACCGATCCGTTCGCGAATATGGATTGACTAATCCCTCTGATATATTAAATAAGACGAGGGAGATTGTTATCCAGGAATTTGAAAAGTCAGAGGAAGAAGTCAAGGATGGAATGGATATTTCACTTTGCGCCCTAAACATGCATCAAAGAAAACTTAGGTGGGCCGGAGCTTACAATCCACTTTGGATTATCCGAAAAGGACAAAATGAAATTGAAGAATACAAAGCTGATAAACAACCCATTGGTAGATATAGAGATTCGGTACCATTTAATTCACATTCAATTTCTCTCTTTGAAGGCGACCGACTGTACATATTCAGTGACGGCTATTCAGATCAATTTGGTGGTGTAAAAGGGAAAAAATACAAATCTGCAAATTTTAAGAAACTACTTATATCCATGGACAATCTGGACATGGGTGATCAAAAAAGTTGTCTTGAGGAAGAATTGCATAAGTGGAAAGGTGATAATGAGCAAGTAGATGATATCTGCATCATTGGTGTTGAAATTTAAAACTTTCGCATCTTTGAATGCGGTAAACGAATGATTGATGAACTTGTATCCCATTGAAACTGGAAATTTTAAGCTGGATGGAGGAGCCATGTTTGGGGTTGTCCCAAAATCGCTTTGGCAAAGAACCAATCCTCCTGATGAAAGTAATATGTGTTCATGGAGTCTGCGTTGTTTGCTTATTGAAGATGGTGATCGACTATTTCTGGTTGATACCGGAATTGGAGATAAACAAAGTGAAAAGTTCTTTAGCTACTACTATCTCTTTGGTGAAAATACGCTACAGAGCAGTATTGAGGCAGCAGGATTTTCAATGGAGGATATTACGGACGTAATTCTCACACACTTACACTTTGATCATTGCGGCGGAGCCATTGAACGCAATTCAGAGGGCGCCTATCGTCCGGCCTTTAAAAATGCGACTTATTGGAGTAATGAAAGGCATTGGAGATGGGCAACTGTACCGAATCAGCGTGAAAAAGCATCCTTCTTGAAAGAAAATATTTTACCCATTGAAGAAAGTGGCCAACTCAAATTTATAGATCGAACAGAAAACAGAACAAATGCAGTTTTTGATAATATAGATATGCTTTTTGTTGATGGTCATACAGACAGTCAAATGTTGCCTATTGTGCACTATAAAGACAAGAAAATTATTTTCATGGCAGATCTCTTACCAAGCGTCGGTCATATACCGGTTACGTACGTCATGGGGTACGACACTCGTCCGCTGCAAACATTAAAAGAGAAAGGTGAATTCCTCCAGTTGGCTACTGATGACGAATATGTATTGTTTATGGAACATGACATTATAAACGAGTGCTGCACCTTAAAGCATACCGAGAAGGGAGTCAGACTAAATGAAACCTTTAAACTGAAAGACGTTCTTTAAATAAATTCTTATGAAACCTTTTTTCTTTATCACCATTTTTATTTCCTTCATTGGAGGTTCTGCTCATGCCCAAGATGACTGCGACCGGGCTATTTTGGGTATGCCTTATTATCGAGTTCTATATTGGGAATATGACAACAGGATTGAATTTTCGGAATGTCAGAATTGCGACACCGTCCTTCTCAAGTTAAAAGGGGTTGACTTCACCCCAACAAAAAACAACTCAGGAATATTAAATGTTGAAGCTGATACTAAACGAGCGACTGTCCAACTTCTTTGTGTCAAAGGCAAGGACACCGTTAATTATGGAGCATTCGGCTTTCAATGTAGAGAATTGCCAAATCCAAAAATATTTCTTGGATCAACTTGGCTTGGAGATCCCTTGATAAATGACAAAGACGATAATGAAACGATATTCCAGGCTTATTTCTCTTTGAGATATACGGATCAAATGGTAAGAGGGCTTAGGTTTAAGATCAAGGAATGGTCGATAACCGTTGGAAAACGAACTTATTTTGGAGAAACGAGGTCAGTGACGAAGGATTTTAGAGATGCCATAATCGATGCCGGCCAAGGCGCTAAGATTCAATTTAATTATTGCGATGTGTCTTTTCCCAATGGTAAAACACGACGGATTCATATCAATCGACTTTATTATAAGAAAACTGAATACGGTACTAAACCCGAGATTACCAAACAAAGTACTATAGCTCCATTGGACGAATAAAATGGAACTTTTGCGGATTCAAAGAATTCGCTCAAAAATCTCCGAAGACTCAGGATTTTCTTATTTTGTAATCGTATTCAACCAATTTTGAGCCTGCCGAAGGCAGGCATCATAAACAAGCGTTATGAATAAATATCTAATTGAAATACTTAAGATTCAGAGTTCTATCATTCTACCGGGCTTGGGAGCTCTTATGATAACGAACTCTAAAACAGGAAAAATCAGCTTTAATCCTCATTTGAAATTCAATGATGGGACTCTCGCGAAGTATATTGTTGAGCAAGAGGGAGTTGATGAACAAGACGCTCAAAATCAAGTTGCCAAATTCATTCGAGAGATTGAAGCAGAATTAAGTAAAGGAAATACCTATGACATGTTTGAGTTTGGCCAATTTTTCAAAAACAAAGATGGAAATCCTGACTTTGCGATGAAAGGTCAGCCCGTACCTATAGTCAAGCCCACTGAGGCAAAGGCCGAAGATAAAAAGGAGGAGACCAAGGAGGCAAATACAAAGACCGTAGCCAAGACAAAAGCAGAAACTAAGGCAGATGCCAAATCCGGCGAAGGGGCTGATGATGAGAAGTCCGATTCTCCGCCTCAGGCGGATATGTCGGATTTATCCGACGTAGCCTCGGCGGAGTCGAATAAAAAAGAGGCCAACGATAAACCGGCGAAAGAGTCGAAGCCGGTTGCCAAGAGTGCGTTGGCTATGGCTGCTACAAAAGCTGCGGAGAAAAAAGCGGCGAACGAGATGAAAACAGCCGAAAAGAAGGCAGCGGCTGACAAAAAAGCTGCGGAGAAAAAAGCTGCGACAGATAAGAAAGATGCTGAAAAGAAGGCATCGCCAGACAAAAAAGCTAACGAGAAAAAAACAGCCAAAGATAAAAAAGATGATGATAACAAGGCATTGGCCGAT
>CAZCAD010000429.1:0-3124 GCA_964496525.1 uncultured Flavobacteriales bacterium
CAACGGGTTTCAATTGCTCGGGCGCTGGTAAATCATCCTGAATTTATTTTAGCCGATGAGCCGACCGGAAATTTAGACCCTGAAACTTCAAAAGAAGTAATGGCCGTTTTGATTGAAATAACGAAGAAGGGAACTTCGGTTCTTATGGCGACGCATGACTTGTCAATTATGGAGCAGTTTCCGTCCCGGACCATTCGAGTCGAAGACCAGACGGTTGTAGAATTAAATCCAATGAATGAGTTTGATCCCTTTCAGCAGGTAAAATTTGAGTAATTTAGTTTAAATGAAATCTACATTATATATTCTATGCCTGGCCTTTCTTGTTTCTTGTGGAGATAGTTCTGCAGATAGCGAATCTGATCAGGAAACAACGGAAGACAGTACCGAGAGGGTTGATGATGCTACCAAAGATGAGGTAATAGAAATTGCCGAGACTTCAAAAATTACCTGCCCTAAATGTGGTTTTGTCAAGGAAGAGGAATTACCTACTGATGTCTGTTTGCTTAAATATGATTGCACGAATTGCCCTGAGGTAATGATGCCTGACAAAGGCGATTGCTGTGTTTTTTGCACTTATGGTGACGACAAGTGCCCATCGATGCAGGAGTGATTTTAATCACAAGCCAACTTACCATCCACAATCAAATCGGCACAAGGAGTCTCAAGTTCAACCATCTTCACCTTATTCTTCTTCGGATTGAAAATATAATATCTCGGAATATTAGATCCCTCCGTATCAGTCTGAGAATCCAACGCACAATCATAATCATTTCCATCCATATCAACAATATCATAAAAGTAAAGCTTGCCTTTTAGCTCCTCTACATACACACAACATTTGGCGGTTTTGTACTGGGTCTTTCGTAATTCCTGAACCTTTGTAATGTCAATTTGATAACCTTCCTTATCGACTATGAGTGCACCTAAATCGTTTTCCATTTCGTCTCGTACACGTATGACATTGTACTTCTCTCCTACAATGACCTGATAGTTTTCCCAATCTTTGGTAAAACACCCATTCTCAGGAAACTCCAATTCAAAGTTTTTAGAAAATCCACATTGGGCTTGCCCATTAAACATTAGAATTTTAACTTTTGGGCGTTTTTGCGTGAAACCGTCCGAACATATGACAATAGCGAGTATTGTTATTAAAAGTTTGATCTTCATCAAATTAAATTTAAGATTTTTTCAGCATTCTTATCGTTGTCATAATGAACTTTAAATTTTTCGTGGCGAGCGAGCTTTTCTTCAAGTGTGAATTCAATATCCATTAATTCGTCAATCTTAGCTGCAATTTCACTTTCGTCGATGACATGACACATCTCCGAAAAAATCCCTGAATCATCCATGTAAGAATTTATTATGATGTGATTACCTGATTCCAGCGCGTGAAGTAACTTGAGTTTGATTCCGGTTTGTTGGAATGTTAATAATAGGTTTACTTGTGAGCATTCGATGAGTTCCTCCATTTTTTCTTGCGAAGGGGTGCCAATCAATTCAACATTCTTCTGTCCGGAAGCCAATTTTTTCAATTTACGAGAAGGAGATTTTCCGGCGATAACAATCTTATTCCCGGTTTTCGAAGCAATTCGTTCAATAATGAATCTAGCTGCATTTTCATTTTCTCTTACTTCCAGATTTCCTTGAAACAAAGCTTGTTTTTGAATGCGCTGTTTATCAATCACATCCGCCTTAAAATTACGTTGAAAAAAAGGAGGCAAATGATGCGTCTCTGCATACTGTTCAAAATGAGGAATATCCATTTTAGCTACAGATAATATTCCATCCACCCCTGTCAATCCTTGTTCAAAGGCTCTTAGCTTTCGCGCCTCTCTTTTCAAATAGATCTTTCGGAAAAAGTTTGTCTCAGCATTAGCTAATCCGGTATAATATGCATGCTCGATATTGTTCGCGCGAAACAGTCGTTTTTGAGATTTCATCTCTTCCATATTCATGTAATAACAACACTGTATTCCATCGAACAAAATAGGATGTGGATTGCTAAGGACATTAATGATCAGCGTCGGATCATTTCGAGTCGCGACGATGTACGGTTTTGAAGAAAAAAGTAGTTGAAAAACGCTTTTCTTTCGCTCATAATAATGTATCGTCTCGCAGTATTTATTAAGCTCCTCAGTTGGAGGATTATGACCTTTGTAATAGAAACAATGATAATGGATTTTAGCTCCTGCTTTATGAAGATGTTTCAGCTTATAATAAACATCACAAATACCTCCGTAATTTGGAGGATACGGCACATCAAAAGCAATTATATTCAGGTGTTTTTCACTCACAATAAATACTCTCCAAAATTTTGCACTCATTCACCCAATTGAGTTCCGCTGCAGCTATTTTGCTGTTTTCTTTATACCGATTCATTTGGTCAGAATTTGACAAAAGCGCAGTCATTTCTTCGGCTAAAACAGAAGGATCGTGTGACGTTGAAATATAACCAACATCATAGCCCTCGACAATCTTTCTGATCTCCGGTAAATCAGAGACCATCAAGGGAATTCCGGCATGAATAAAATCAAATATTTTGTTGGGGAGAGAAAATCGATAATTGATATTGCTGTCTTTGTCCAGGGACAATCCAAGATCAGAATGCCTGGTAAAATTCATTAATTCTTCATAAGATCTCTTACCGAAAAACAGCACTTTCTCTTCCCATTTTTTTTCGGCTACGGTCTTCTTTAAAATAGGAAGGACATCACCTCCACCGACAAAAATCAGCACCGCATTTTCAACATTTTGAATCGCCTGAATAACCTCTTCAGCACCACGATCAATATTGATTCCGGCACCCTGCATAATTACAATCTTTTTGTCCAACGGCAAACCTAAATCTTCTTTCGTCATATTGAACTCAAACTTTCTTGAGTCAGTAATATTTCGGACAACCTTCATCTCCACATCATATTCTTCTTTATAAAGTTCGGCGATGGAAACATTTACAGTATAAGCAACATCGACCCTCGGCAAACATCGACGCTCTATTCTTCTCCAGAATCGCTGAATCTTCGGTCGTTTGACCAGTTCAGGAACGCCACAATAATACTCATGTGAATCATAAATCAGGCGGCATTTTCGTTTGAATTTTCGCGCCCAATGATTGGCATAAAGT
>CAZCAD010000430.1:0-3107 GCA_964496525.1 uncultured Flavobacteriales bacterium
CCAGTAAGAGATTGGATAAGAACTTCTTCTGCATCTACTGTTTTCTAGGAAAACATTACGTAAATGAGGTGGAATTGTTTTGAATCTACTTCTTTATCAACCGCTTCGTCAAATATCCATTCGATTCTTCATGGAAAATCCGAATCCTGCAGGTTTCAAGACCTAAGCCTAACGTTCTAAAACGACCTTCTTAGTAATTTGTTTATCGTTAATAGTCAGCTGCAAGGTATAAACGCCTGCGGCTAAACCGGAAGTATTCAATGTCAACTCATTGCTGCCACCATTGTACACTTTGGATGAATTTACAAGAACTTCTTTACCTTGGATATCTGTTAAGGTGAAGGAAACCTCCGAAGCTACCGTCAAAGTAAACGAAATGCTCAACTGATTCGCAAATGGATTCGGATAAGCACTAACCTCAAAGTTCTTCTCCAATTCTGCCATTCCTAAACCGCATGAAAAGTCTGCTCTACAGACGATTGCACGTGGACTCGACAACCAAAAGAATGCGCCGGCTCCGTCATATCCATAAACCATTTGATCAGGAACTCCCTGAGCCATGGCAAAGGACGCATCATTGATACCATAATGACCTGCACAAACGAGCATTAACTCGCCGGTGAAAACCGAAGGTACATCTATATCAAATGGAAGAGATATAATCGTTCCTTCCTCGCCGGGCTGGACCTCATAATCGTCTGTCTGTCCCCTGTATTCCCAGTCAGACCCGTTCCATACATAAACAATTCCATAAATCAATTCTCCTATATTTGTAGCATCATTGGCCACGCCAATATGAACACATTCCACCTCATCATCGGCAAATATTTCATAAAGGTTGCCGATTCCAAACGACAATCCCGTATTTCCACTCCAGTTGGAAATGGAACCGCTTGCTCCGGTTAATCCCACAGTCAAATTGTCCAATCCATAGATAGAGGCAGTGATTTGAAAGTTATCCGTCATTACGTTGTTTGATAGATCACCGTCCGTAGCACCGGTAATATCTGCCGTATACGTGGCAGTATAATCCTCCACTGCCGAAGGAGTCCAGGTGGTTGTCACGTCAAATGTATCGAGCTGAGTAGCCGTTAAGTTCATCAGAGCAGAAGTTCCTGTGAACACCGATCCGCCCCCATCAGCTAAATCTAAATCAAGAAAGACATCATTTAATGTTCCACCGGTATTATTCGTTATTCCACCTCTAAAAGTCAAACTCGTTGGTTGACTCAGCGGAATTTTATATTGCTGAAAAGCGTTGACTCCATTATCTTCCCAAAATCCGGAGGAAATAGCCACATCATTTGGTTCAGCCGGACTTAAGCTAATATCGTCAATGCTCCAGAAGTAAACCCTGGCACTCCATCCAAATCGCAAATAAACAGTTGGTTGACTTCCTGCTATAGTGGATAAGTTCAATGTTACCACATCAGGATCAGCTGAAAAGGTATTGTTCGGAATACCGCCTGAAACATTGAAAGAAGTCCAACTAATACTATCCGTACTTACCGAAACAAACATACTTACCCCATTATTATATCTGTAATATTGCTCAAAACTCAATATTACAGCCGGTTCTGCGCTACAATCAATAGCAGAAGTTCCAAAATAGGAGCTCAGGTATTCGTAAGTAGTTCCCGAAGGCTGTCCGTAAGTAAAATGATTGGCTGAATCATTATCACAAATCAAATAACCGTTTGCGGCTGTTGTGGAGTTCATTGGCGCATTGGCCGAAGTTGCATCGGTGCCATTCCAAAAGCCCCAAGACCCATCGAATGTGTAAGTCCAGGGACATAATACGGAGGAGTCAATTATAACCCAGCTTGCGGGGAAACCGCCTGCAAAATTTTCAGTCCAAAATGGAACTGCACGATTATCGTCGATTACACCGGTATGTCCCGGATGTCCGGGAATTGCGGTTTTATCTTCTTCCGTTCCAACTAATTGCGCTGATACACTTGAGCCTACCAACAAGGCGATAATAAGAAAGAGCTGATTTTTCATTTCAACAATATTTTTTTTCGATTTGAATTCAAATTTAGTGATGAAAACCCATTAAGTCCAATAAAATTAGTTTAAAAGGTGTTGAAAATTATACTAATCTAAGGCGTCTTGCCGAACAAAATGAATTATTTTTGCCAAAAAAATAGACAATGAGCATCACAAAGGTATTTGAAAGCGGCGAACGTAAGCAAGACAAGGGGCACTTCAGAAACATGGTATTAATAGCCAGAGCAGATGGCGCTATATCCGATTCTGAGATGGATTTACTACAGAAAATCGCACGCAACATTGGCCTGGAAGAGACGGAGTGGAAAGACATCATAAAGAACCCGATGTCCTATGCCATTAATCCACCGGCAAATCGTGAAGAACGGTTTGAGCAAGTTGTCAATTTGATTCAAATGGCCCAGGCTGATGGGAAAATCGAAGACAGCGAAATGGAAACGATTGGGAGAATTGCTGTCGGAATTGGATATTCTGACATCAATGATGTGGATGTTGAGAGTATACTGGCACTAATTATTCGTGGGGAGGATACGGATATTATTATTGAGGAGTTGCTTTAAATCCGGTTTGACTTTGTGGTCGACAGAATTGTGGCAACGTCAGTTTGTATAAAATAGGCATTATTATGCCGGCGGCCTCCACAAAGCAGGGCTGGATTTTACTTACGTTAGGCTGCGTTTTCGGAATTTGGCACGATGGCATCTAGTTCAGATTTCTTCTCACGTTTTCCTTTTTCCAAATCATAATCATCCTGCAATCCAAGCCAAAATTTAGCGGAATTTCCAAAATACTTACTCAGTCTTAGAGCTGTATCTGCCGTAATTCTTCTTTTCCCATGTAGGATTTGGCTCACTCGTGTTTGGGGAATTTTCAAATCCTTTGATAAGCGATAGGCAGATATTTCAAGAGGAACAAGAAATTCTTCGTGCAGTATTTCCCCCGGATGTATGTTTTCTAGTTGTGCCATAGTTTCAATGATAATCTAAAAATTCTACTTCAAATGCATTCCCGGAATTCCACTTGAATACAATGCGCCATTGCTTATTGATTCTGATAGAGTATAACCCTTTCCAATTTCCGGATAGTTTCTCGAGCCG
>CAZCAD010000431.1:0-3089 GCA_964496525.1 uncultured Flavobacteriales bacterium
CCAAAGAGTGTAAAGTCTCCTGCTTTTTTAGTCGGAAAAGAAAAATTGAAGGCCAAATCCTGATAGGTCGGTACAATATCTCCCGCTATGTTAATTCCGAGGCGATCTAAAATATCCAATGTTGAATAGCGATAACCAATTAAATAAGAGCTTTTCGACTTTCGAGAAAAGGGACCTTCCAGGGAAACCTCGGCACCGAGGACACCCAATTCAATGCTATATTCTCTTTTTTGAACATTCCCTTTACGCAGACGCATATCAAATACGCCCGAAGTTGCGTTTCCGTATTCTGCCGGAAAAGCGCCCGTATAGAAATCCGAATTCGCAAGCATATTGCTTGAAAGAATGCTGATTCCACCACCGGTTGATCCTTCACCGGAACGAAAATGATTTGGGTTCGGAATCTCAATGCCTTCAATTCGCCACAATACTCCTCGGGACGAATTACCCCGAATGACCAATTCGTTTGTTAAGTCACCGGTTGTTGATACACCCGCAAAGGATTGTGCCATGCGAGCAGGATCATTAAAACTACCGGCGAATCTGCTTGTCTCATCGATTGAAAAAACCCTAGCGCTAACTGTTGCCATTGAATTAATAGGATCATTTTTATTAACAGTCACCTCAATGACATTGAGCGTCTTCAGCGATTCTTTAAGTTCAATTTCGAAATTGAGTTGACGACCCGACGAGATAGGGACTTCCGTTAAAAAATAGTCTTCATAGCCAATAAAAGACACCTTGAACGATTGTCTGCCAACCGGCACTTTTTTTAGCTCAAATCGACCGCTTGAATCTGAAATTACGCCAACAAAAAGGCTGTCGTGAATCAACAAGATTTTAGCCCCTGGGAGCTTTGTCTGACTCTCTTGGTCAACAATTACGCCACGAACAGTTTGTGTAATTTCCTGACCGAATCCGGAATGGGCAAATAGTAAAATAAATAGCTGTAGCGAGCGGTATGAGATTCGACGAAAGGACATTAAGAATTCTGATCTATAGTTCCATTTTCTCGTAAAAAGTACTCCAGAGCAAAACCAAGAATCCATTTTCCATCTCAAAATAATCTCTCTGAAATTCAAAACCCTCTTTATCAAAATGACATTTAGTCAACTCATTTAACTCGCGGTTCCCATCCTCGATAAGATAATGTTCAATTTCAAGAAGTAAGTTGTTCTTGCTCCTTTTGTATATTTCCACTGACTTCGGCTGGCCTTCGTTTCCTTTAAAAACCAACGAATCAATTTCATTATCATTTCCATAAAAATACTCAACGCTGAATGAAATCTTATCTCCCATTCGGTAAATCGTTCCTAATCTTCTGATCTGCGTTTTTATATTTCCATTTTCATAAGTAAAATAGGTTTCCATGTCCGTAGTTCCCGGATCTGCCAGGAGTTTTTCATGTATCAATTCGTCGTCATCATTGTAAAAATAAGTTTCAGCACCGCGTTCTTCACCATTCTTAATCTCATGTTTGAGAATCGGAAGGCCCCTTTCATTGTACTTTGTGAAATAGGTCAGATAGTTTCCTCTTTTTTCGTTGGCCCAATGTACAGCGGACAACTGATCGTTGACTTCATCATAGACTTTAAACAGATATAACGCTTCCCCAAACATAGATTTATGAATGATTTCTCGATTCAATGAATCATAGTGAATTTCACGGATTAAGGATCTTGTTTCGTCCTTCATTTTGCGATAGACAAGAAGTTTATACATTGCCTTTGGTATGAAAAGATCAATATAATATTGCAGCTCGTTCTCTCTTTTCATGATGATCCACTTAGTCACGGGATCAGAAAGCCCCCTATGTGAAACCGGAAGATCAGCACAGAGATGAAAGCATTCATTCCTTTTTAATCGCATATTCTTTGCTTCATAGCTAACGCCCTCAATCGTCTGTGCAGGAATGATAAGTCGCAAACTATCCGCCATAGAATGTCTGTCCAATGCAAAACGACAAGCGTATCCTCCTTCAAAATACTGCTCACCATTGCCTTTTCTTTCCCAAAGCAAACTGTCATCATAAATTGCTTTCCATTTTCCCTGCTCGACGAAGTAGGGTTCAATTTGCTCCAACCACCGATCCTTTAGCGTAGATTTCGAAGAATCGATAATGTACATATCCAAATTTCGAATAATGCCCAAACTGTTGTCGATTACTTTAATCTCAACGATGTAATATGGATATACGGGACAGTACTGACTCATCCCATTTTGACCCTTGCAAAAAAGTAAAGTTGAAAAAAGTAAAAGCTGAAGAATGTCCGACTTCATTTGGCAAAGGTATTAATTCTGTCTGCTATGAATAAGTACAGAATCAAGCTTATTAAGTTCAAAATCAAATTGAACAAATTAGCCTTAAAATTTTATCTTAGATATTGAATCTCAAAAATTGAATTATGTTAATCCCATTTTGGCTCGCTGTTATTCTCTTATTCGTGCTCGGAATATTGATAATTTGGATTTCCTCAAAAATCGCTAAGAAAGTAGGGAAGCAAGCAGGAGGAGGCGGTGTCATTGGATTTTTTGTGGCTGTTGCCCTTATCATTTATGGATTTATTGGCCCCTCCAGATTGTATGTTGTTAATGGAGACAAAGAATATTCACACTATATGGTCTTTGGTAGCCCGGAATATCAGTTTGACGGAGGCACAACTATTCTCGTTGAAATTGCCGGTGGCGAGAGTTTTGTGATCAATGAAACAAAAAGAGACATTGTCGTAGAATACGTTATCTACGGTGGCTATGGATTTGGGGGCGAAACAGATTGGATTTATCCGAATACCGGAGAAACTGTCGAAAAAGGAACAATCGATTACTTTTTTGATGACGAGCCGCCGGATGAAATTTCAGTTGGCGAGAAGACGGATGAGGTGGTAAGGTTGTGGTTGAGAGAGCGGAGGTACTGAGCATAGAGCATAGAGTAAAGAGTAAAGAGTAAAAAGTAAAGAGTAAAAAGTAAAAAGTAAAAAGTAAAGAGTAAAAAATCTATGGGATATGTTCAATTAAGTGTGTCATGAGAATAATATAAACGGATTAGCCCTTTACTTCCCAACCACGTAAATAGCTTATGTTCTGGGCGA
>CAZCAD010000432.1:0-3081 GCA_964496525.1 uncultured Flavobacteriales bacterium
GATCAAAAGAAACCCTACAAACCTTTAGCTATAACAGGTTTGGTAATCTGGATAATTGCGATTGGAACATTGGTAATTACCGGTATCGAACTGGGAATGAATTTTAGAAGTCAGACCGAGATCCAGTATGAAATTCCTTTAGCGAATGACTCAACAGATGTGCTCTTCGTCGACGTAACTAAAGATAATATCTTCTCCGATCACATTTCTTATGACCATGTCTGGAACTTTTCTGAACTGATCAGAGTAAAGGATGACAGAATTTACATGGGCTTTCCCGAACTAAGAATTATTCAAAAAACGGATAGCAGTTCAAACTTCGAAGTCGTCATGTATGTAGAGAGCAGTGGACTATCAATTAAAGATGCCATTAATAAAGCCGAAGACACAAAATACGTCGTCAGGAATAAGAACAACCGCTTGATGCTCGCACCCTACTTCTCTTTCTCAAAGTCTTCAAAAATTCGAGGACAAATGCCTATGGTAGAAATTCAAGTCCCGATTGGTAAAAAAGTAAAGTTTGGGAAAAACATTGATCGAATTGGTGTCTGGATGGAAGGTGAAAACTATTTCCATCACGATGATTATTCTTATGCCAATTCAGAATGGACCTCACTTCCTGATGGTTTTGAATGTATTGAATGTGGTCCGGAAGTCAGAACCTACGGTGATACAACCTCTAAGAATGTTCTGCTCACTCCAGAAGGCTCAAGGTTGTTGGATGATAAAACTGCCGATTCTTTGATGAAGGATACCACTCATCACGATTAAGAATATAGGTAAGCAAATGAAGCTCGGAGAGAGGGTTTGTAAAGTGTTCCCTCTCCCCTGCTTCTCTTCTTCAAACTAAAATTGGTATTTTCGTTCATAAGATTTGAACGACAAGAAAAAACATATTCTCATTCTTCCAAGATGGTATCCAAACAAAACGGATATTCAGCTGGGTGTATTTGTAAAACTTCAGGCAGAACTAATTTCCCCGGATTTCGAAGTAAGCCTCATTTATGTTCAGGCAGACGCTAAGGCAAAACACAAGTTTTTGATTATAGAAGATAAGGAAAATGGCTTTCACGAAATGATCGTCTACTTTAAGCCCGCCAAAGGTCCTTTTCGCAAAATCATCAATTATAAACGATACCGGGCAGCACAGCGAATGGCGTACTTTAAAATTAAGTCAACCGTAGATCTCTGTCATGTTCACGTCCCTTATCGCTCGGCAGGCCTCGCTCTTGAACTACAAAGCAAGAACGATATTCCATTTGTTATTACCGAACACTGGTCCGGACATCTAAATGGAGAGTTCCAACAAAAAAATTCGGCGGATAAGAATCTATACAGGAAAATCCTTGCCAAGGCAAGTCGTATATCGACAGTGAGCGAATTTTTACAGGAAAATTTCAAAAAAAATACCGGCTTTGATTCTGAGATTATTCCAAATTACATTGATTCAAAGCCCTATCAAGACAATTCCAGAGATGGTGTAATTCAAATTCTATCCGTCTCTGATTTGGCAGATGATACCAAGAACATTACCGGCTTATTAAGCGCCTTTTATCATGCAATTGTTGATCTGGGTGGCGAAAAGAACATCGAACTAAAAATAGTCGGAGGTGGACCTGATCAATCGAAAATCCAGGAGTTCTATTCACGAATGAAGTTTGAAGAAGGCCGGGTCATCTTTGTCGGACGTGCCGATCACGATGCAGTACTGACCGAAATGCAGAACTGCGACTTTTATGTCTGCAATTCGAATTTTGAAACTTTTGGAATGACGGTTGCCGAAGCCCTGCTCGCGGGTAAACCGATTATTTCAACCAAATGCGGAGGCCCCGAGGAATTTTTAACTAATGATAACAGCATTCTAGTGGATACAAAAAATGATGAGCAACTTACCGCGGCTATCGCAACGATGTGCGAAACCTATAAAAAATACGACAGTGCAAAAATCAGTTCGGAAATCGCGCAACGATTCGGTGCCGAGAACGTCCTGCAAATGTGGATCAAATTTTATAACTTCTAAATATGAAAACCCTAATTTTATCAATCGGAATCCTGTTCTGTCTAACATCATTTTCCCAGGAAGAGGAAATAGCTCTCCCTCATTGCACAGTTTCTTTGGAAGAAATTATACCGCCATGCGAAAAAGAAAACTGCTGGAATTATAAAATAATTAGCAGCTGTGAGAAAATTCTTGAGTTTGAATTGAAAGTCTTCGACCGCTGGGGTGATTTAATGCACGAATCAAATGATCAGAAAGTCATTTGGGATACAAAGGATGTTCCGGCAGGAGTTTACGTTTGGCAAATCATTTGGACCGATACAGGAGATGGACCGCAGCGAGCTAAAGGTCAGATTACCATTACAAAATAGAGCTCTTCTTTTTTCATTCTTAATCACAGAATGTAACTTTTCGCGGCAGAGCGCTGTTCTACTAACAGCTATGAAGACCCTGATCGCAGTCCTCCGACGAAGCTTTAGCGCAGTTGGAATTTCGATTTTCCTTTTTTCTTTTCAATCATTCTCACAAAAAGAGGAGTATCCTCAAATAAACGCGACACCGATCGACACTTGCACCGTCTATTTGTCTTCAGTTGCTCATTCCGGCTACGGATGTCTCTTATGCTATGACTACAATTGGGGCGTAGTAACCGACTGTGAGTTCGCGGACTTTTCTCTCGCAATCTATAATCGCTGGGGACTTTTGGTTTATGAATTCGAGAATCAAGAAGACCGCTGGTTCAGTTTAAATCAAGATGGAAATGTCGTCCCTCAGGGAGCGTATTATTGGCTACTCAGCTATACCGACCACAATGGGCATGAGGTAAAGCGAACAGGTCATGTAACCGTAATGAGATAGGAAATCCTATGAAATATTTAATCATTCCGCTACTATTTTTCTCCCTGAATCTTACGGCTCAGGAGAATCACCCAATTGCTAATCATCCGGATAATGATAGCTGTGGGTTTTACTTGCCAAATGTCGTAACTCCCGATGGCGACTGTAGCTCCCTGTTTGTCAGTATCAGTAGTAGCTGTAAATACTCTGACTATAGTCTCAAAGTATTTAACTGTTGGGCTGAA
>CAZCAD010000433.1:0-3069 GCA_964496525.1 uncultured Flavobacteriales bacterium
CCGGCATCATTGACAACACCTTTGTAATCATTATCGGTGACTTCGACATAACCACCCTCCATGATTTTCACCAACTGGTAGTCTCCTTGTCGGATAATTGTGACTCCGCTTTTATTCACCACTGCCTTACATTTATGAAAAGTATTAATAGCAGTCATTAAACCGCCCGCAAAATATGGACAACAATCGTCGTCGGCTCCCAGACACGCATAAGTCGGTTTCATAATTACATTTCCACTGGTATCGCAAAATCCCCATTTCTTTCCTTTTCTCACAGCAACAAGACCTTCATCGATGAGCCAAAAGTCATCTCGGGTTCCGATTTCATCATAGCTGAAAGGAATTACAACTTCACCTTTTATATTGACCATTCCTTCTTTATCGTCTTTCTTGAGAACTGCGAAGCCCGATGGTGTAAAACCATGATGCACCTCATTTTGACCATTCCAACGCGCGATGTACGTAATGACATCATCATATATCAGGGGAATCAGTTTTTCACCCGTGTAGGTTAAAAAGCCATATTTTCCATCTTTCTTGACGAGATATGGTCCGTTCTCGAAATCCGGAGCCTCGTAATGATCATAGTCCTTTAACCAGTCCTGTGAGAAGGAAATGCCTGAAAATGACAATAAAACAATGAGAAAATAGTTAAATAATGGCCTCATCAAGAGTAAGTATTTGGGGTCGTAAAAACTTGGGGAGTAGAATATCGAAAAGATGCTTTTAATTGCATTTCAACAAGCCTGCCTGCCCTGCCTTTGCCGGCAGGCAGGCGGCCAGGCAGGTCTCAATTCAACTTCACATTTTTACTCCCCATAAAATTAACGTGACCCATTTTTCCTGTTCAGATTGCACAAACTTTTTGCTTAGTCCCAATGAAATTAACCTGACCCAGTATTTGTTGATCGCTAAGTTATGAAATTTCTAAAAGGGGAGGGCGCTCAAATCCACATTTCCGCCTGACAAAATAATGCCGATTTTTTTATTTCTAAACGTTTTTTTATCGTTTAAAATAGCGGCCAAAGCTACGGCAGCACTGGGTTCAACGATTATTTTCATTCTTTCATAAATCAACCGCATTGCTGACACAATTTCATCTTCGGTGACGAGAATAATTTTATCGACATATTTCTGGATTATTGGAAAGTTTATATCGCCCAAATTCGTTTTTAAACCATCGGCTATTGTATCGACACTCTCATTGGTTTCAATTTGTCCTGAAATCAAGGATCGAAAGGCATCATCGACTTTAAGAGGTTCTGCGCCAATAACTTTACAGTCATTTCCAAAATAGTGAGCGGCCAGGGATGTTCCTGCCACCAATCCGCCTCCTCCCACAGGAGTTATGATAAAATTCAGATCAGGCTGTTCCTCCAGTAGTTCGATACAGGCGGTTCCCTGTCCCAATATCACATCAATATCATTGGATGGATGAATAAAGGTGGCTTCTTTTTCAATCACAATTTGTCTCGCTGCCCGTTCTCGCGCTTCGAGTGTCGGCTCGCACAGTATAATCTTTCCACCGTAGCCTTTTACCGCAGCCCGTTTAACATCCGCTGCGTTAGTTGGCATAACAATGTAAGCCGGAATTCCGATGCTTGTAGCCGCAAGTGTGAGGGCCTGGGCGAAATTTCCGCTGGAATGGGTTACAACGCCTTTTTTCTGCTGCTCCTTGGTTAAATTTAGAACAGCGTTGGTGGCTCCTCTCATCTTAAAGGCTCCCATGCGCTGAAAATTCTCACATTTGAAGTAAAGCCTGGCGTCAGCAATCCCATTGATCTGCACTGATGTCAGAATTGCCGTTCGGTGGATAAACGGTTGAATCCGCTCGTATGTCCGTTGAAGATCCTCTTTATCCATTTCCAACCTTAAGAATCAAATCGGCTAATCGATTTGCATAACCGGCCTCGTTATCGTACCAGCTTACCACCTTGATCATTTTACCAACTATGCTGGTTAAAAGTGCATCAAAAGTAGCAGAATATGGACTACCTATAATATCGACCGATACGATTGGATCTTCAGTATAATCCAAAATTCCTTTCAATTCAGTTTGGGAGGCTATTTTAAAGGCCTCGTTTATTTCAGTCACAGAAATCTCGTGATCCATAATAAATGTCATATCTGTCAGGGATCCGTCTGAAACGGGAACACGAATTCCGCAACCACCCATACGCCCTTCCAGTTCAGGAAAAATTTTAGTGATGGCTTTTGCTGCTCCTGTCGAAGTTGGTACGATAGACTCGGCAGCGGCCCTTGCTCGGCGAAGATCTTTATGCGGGGCGTCATGCAGTTTTTGATCAGAAGTGTAGGAGTGAACTGTAGTGATGTAACAGCTCTCAATTTTCCCCAGCTTATTCATTACATAAACAAGTGGAGCGGCAGAGTTTGTTGTACAAGATGCGTTGGAAATTATCTTCTCGCTGCCATCCAATGTATGATCGTTGATACCAAGAACAACGGTTTTCACATCATCTGATTGAGCAGGGGCGGAGATGATTACTTTTTTTGCTCCACCCTTTAAATGTCCCTCGGCCAGCTCTCGTTTGCGGAAAATGCCGGTGCATTCAACAACAATATCAACCCCCATTTCTCCCCAGGGAATATCGGCAGGATTCTTTTCAGCAGTAATTTTAACACGATGATCACCGATTATTAAGTCATCGCCCTCAACTTTGACTTCTTCCGGAAATCTTCGGTGGATCGAATCATACGTTAATAGATGTGCCAATGTGTGTCCATCCGCCAGGTCATTGATTGCGACCAGCTCAATTTCAGATTGTTGAGATAAAATCCGGCACAAATATCGCCCGATTCTACCGAAACCATTGATTCCAACTTTAATGCTCATTCTCTTCAATTTAATAAGGTTTGAAGGTAGCTAATTCAGCGAATATCTAAAGAACTTTCAATGAATATTCATCGTGTATTATTATTCGTTGCCGGAAGCCGATAAAATATACTGAATCCAGAATTCTACTATCTTTGACTTCCGCTGACACCTGCTTTCAGCATCATGATATTTTGATTCATAAGGGCCGAAAAAATACAGTTTTGCAAGACATT
>CAZCAD010000434.1:0-3057 GCA_964496525.1 uncultured Flavobacteriales bacterium
CAACTTCAGAAGATCAATGGAAGGAATCAAGACAGCATCTGCCGATTGGCGCTTTAACGGCCTTCCAAATTGATGGGATATGGTATTCAGGAATAAAAGGGAAGGGTTCCGGCAATTTTTATGGTTATAGGAATCAGGACGATCCCTCCGATTTGTACGTAGATAGTTCGAGCCATTCTTACAACTTTACGGAAATCACCGACCCTAAATTTACTGAAGTCCTGACCGGAACTCCCTGCCTGACCAAAGATGGCTTTGTGTATAAGGTTTTTCCGACCTCCAAATTTACCGACATGATGGTTCCGCTTGACGTAGCCGAAAATAATGAAGGCGCAGGACCGCATTTTGGTTTGACCGACTTCTCGAACTTTTTCTCTCGGGAAGATGAAGCCGTTCAGGTCCGTGCAATGTTTACTTCCGAATTGTCAGAGGCTCAGTTAGGGATGTTCCAGCAGTTATCCGGCTTGGGAGAAATTTGTGGCGCAGATGCAGTTTGGGCATATAGCGCTTCGCATTTGTTCCACGATAATCCGGAAGAACTGCCCTGCATTTCAGCATTGATCGAAGGTGCAGAAGATTATGAAGATGCTATGAATACCGTCACGGCAACCTACATCGATGATTTGCACCCAACGGATCAGCCAATCGTTATTCGCCCGGCGGTTGAGGATTTTCCCTATAAAGAATATCAACTCAATCATGAAGAAGAGGTAGGTGAAAACTTTTACGAGTATTTTTATAAGGCAATGGTGGCACTGATTAATCAAATCAAACCATTGCAAGAGGCCCCCGAGCTATTAGAGGGACTTCCCTTACATTTCGTCGCAAATATCTTATTAACCTTCGAACCTTATCAGCGGCAGTGCCTGTTGAAAACACTTCCATATAAAACGAGGGTTGATTTACTGAAAAGCTATACTGACTGGGGCAGCCTGTCTACTTCCAAAGAAAGTTTGTTGGTTGATTTGGTGGGCACTACGCCCATTGATGAGGGTAAAAAACTGCTGGATGAGCTTAGAGCAAATAACAACCAACTGTTTTGGGGCCTTTATGATGATATCAATGGATCCAATTCGGACGCTTTCCTGGCCTACGTCTCCATTTTAGCTTTGGAAACCCTGGAGCAGGATTCCTTTCTCGATGAATGGCCGGAGGAACTCGATACTGAAACTCGATTTTTGCCGATTTGGAAAAATGATCTACCGGAAAAGGCGATAGGCGCTGAACGGTCAGGAGATAAAGTGTTGATAGCGATGTCTTATTCTTTTGGTGACGAAACGAATGTGTACGGCTACCTCGGCGATCCCTTTGAATTCGTGCGATTGAAATTCAAGGATGACTATCAATTCCAAAACATAACCACCGGAGAGAGAATTGAAAAAGACGAAGAGTTAATTGTTCCTGCGGCCTGGGCTTATTGGATAATAGATCGGCAAGAAACCATTGAGAATTGGGAGGTAGTCCGAATTGTGGCCAATATAGGTGCTGCGGCGATTGCAATTGCTACAATGGAGCCGGGCCCATTATTGGCGGTTGAATTGCTCGCGAATGGATCCGATATTACGCTTGCCGTTTTCGAGGATGAAATAATGTCGTCCGGCTCGGAGGAAGCGCAGTTGCTTTATAAAGAGTTTGAGGTTTTTGTAGCGCTCTTGGACATAACTATGGTTAGCATAACCATTAAAGGTGCCTACAAGAGCTACAAACTGGCACCATCAAAATTCCAAAAAATAATAGATGAAAAATTAGATTCTCCATCAAGTTTTGATGAATTGATAGATGGGCTCAAGAGTGTGGTTCTCGCAAATCGAAAAACCAAAGCTGAAGATTTCAGTTCGGGCAATGTCATTCTCAGCGCCACAGTTGAGAATCTTTTCAAAGAATTAAAGGTCAATCGACACGGTAGATTCGCAAAAGAGGCGGAAGCACCTAAAATCTTCGTAGATCAGGATGCAGATCTTTTCTTCAAAACCTCACCCACAAATTCCTTCGGAATCGCTAAAGTAATGGAAGACGGGATCGATGGTGTCTATTTAAAAGAACTTCGCTGGGCGGATGAGTTTTATAATGAGGCCGTTGATGGTGCTCTCGACCAGGTCCTTCATTATTTTGATAATATTCATTATCAGAAGGCAGATGGTAGTACGGTAAAAGGAAATTTAGAGGTAGTTCAGGCGACTAAGTCCGGAGCCATTTTCGTGCGTAAAGTAGATCCGGTGGCGACGACTTTAAAAACCAAGCCGACTTGGAAATCCGAGCGGATAATTACGGGAAATGTTGATAATGAAACAGGGATAATTGGCTGTTTCGATAAAACCATGCCCAATGGGATAAAGATCGATGATTTAAAGCAGGTTTTGGATGAATTAGGATATCCCGAAGCCTATGTTTCCCACTTTCTTGAGACCTCAGTAGGCGGTTTTCGAATGTTAAATGTGAATCAGTATTACTTCACCGCACCCGATATTTTCTGGGATAAGTTTAATAAGGCCTGGCTGGATTATTTGGTCGCTAAGAAAGCAGATATTGTTGTGATGAGTGATCCGGCGGATGAGTTGTTGAAGTATCGGTGGAAGACAAATAAATTAACAGGAAAGATTGAATTCGACTTATTGCCTGGAACTTCTATTAAGGAAAAGACAATATTCGGCCTCGAGATCGACTATTTAAATGAACTGGTGGATGCGGGAGTTTATAAATGGGATGAGGTTAAGGGCACTTTTGTTTACGCTCATGATTAGGTGATAAGGGAAAACAGTTCCCAATCCAACTTGCCATCGAGAACTATAGAATTATCTTGATTAATAGATCCCTTTATTTCGAGCCCTCCAAAATCCAGAAGAATGTTGGAGCTACCATCAAGGGAAAATTTGCCCTGAGTTAAATTTGGAGTCTCTTTGTCGAAATTTGTATTGACAAGTTCGGCATCCTCTCCCTTAAATGATCTGTAAACAAATGATTCATTATCAAAGAACTTAATATAAGAATAACTATAATTCCAAATTACACCCCCCCCATGCCACTCACCCGACACCTTTTTTAATGATTGATATAATT
>CAZCAD010000435.1:0-2998 GCA_964496525.1 uncultured Flavobacteriales bacterium
TTCTCAGTATTCTCCAGACATCCTAAACCGGTTCCCACGATGATTCCTTTTATAGGCTTGCCATCTTTTACCATCACAGCCAAACCTACGCCCATTCGAATAATCTTTGTCATTCTTCTTGTCAAAGCGGGAGGAATTATCTCCTTATAATCAGGATGTTTTAGCCTTGAATCACGTTCTTCAATTGGTGCATGAATAATCCCATTATCAAATGTGTCCAGGTAAGAGATTGTTCGATATGAATGTATAAATGCTTTCACGATGAAAAAATAAGCGAAGTACTATTTCCTCCAAAACCGAATGAATTTGAAAGGACATGATTAATTTCTTTTTCCAGAATTTCTTTTTGCGGATCGAAGTCAATTTCCTCCATTGAGGTTTCGTGATTCAGGTTTGGGAAGACTAAATTTTCCCGAATTGCCAAAACAGCGTAGACCGCCTCAATTCCGCCTGCAGCGGCAAGTGTATGGCCTGTAAAAGCTTTTGTCGAACTAAATGACGGGATGTTGTCTCCGAAAATATTTTTAAAAGCGGTTGACTCCGATAGGTCGTTGTTAGGTGTAGCGGTTCCATGCGCATTGATATAGTCGATATCCGAAATTTGCAAGTCGGCCTTTTTTAGGGCATTACTGATTGCCAGTGTCGCTCCCACTCCTTCGGGTGAAGAGGCTGTTTGATGATAGGAATCATTTGCATTGGCCCAGCCACTGATTTTTGCCAGAACGTTGGAATTTGTGAGACCGATGGATTTATCATTCTCGAGTAAAATAAAGCCGGCAGCTTCTCCCAGATTCAAGCCTTTACGATTTTGATCAAAGGGCTTGCACCATTCGGAATCGTAGATCATCAAGGAGTCAAATCCGTTGAGGGTAAAATTGCTCAGTGCATCTCCACCTCCGGCGATAACTCGATCCACGATTCCTGCCTCTATCATTCTGCTGCCGAGTAAAATTGAATTCGCGGCTGACGAGCAGGCCGTTGAAATAGTATATTTTGAGCAATTTAGTTGCAATTGGTCGGCTATCAAATCTGTACCTGCTCCATTATCATGGGTTGACAAATTTTGGATCATGTCATAGCTTCCGTTTTCTTTTAAGTCAAAGTAAAATTGTTCGGAGAGTTCCATTCCACCGACTGAAGTAGCAGAGATTAAAGCTGTTCTGATTTCGGGATGCTCAGCTTGATCGCCCAGGGCTTCTGTAGCGGCAATCATAGACAAGAGGGCGGACCGAGGAATTATCTTTTCTTCCTTAATTCCGAGGCGATTTTTTAGTTCTTGATCTGATCGTTTAATTTGTCCGCCCAAATAGGGTTTACGCAGATGCTTAATATTTTCGATAGGAGTGATTCCACTTTTGGCAGAACGCAGACTCATCAGACTCTCGCTGACGTTTTCTCCGATAGCCGAAATGCTTCCAATACCGGTAATGGCTACACTCATTTTGTCAGATCAATTTGATTATCGATTTGCCTCGATATGCTCGGCAATGGTTCGAACCGAAGTGAAAATTTGTCTTCCTGCTTCCGGATCAGCAATAGCGATTCCATAATTCTGATCAAGTAAGACGATCAGTTCCAGGGCATCTATAGAATCCAGTCCCAATCCTTCACCGAATAGCGGATCATCTGTTTTAATATCTTCCTGATTAATGTCTTCCAGATTCAACTGTGCAATAATTTCTCGCTTCAACTGTTCAAACAATTCTTCCATTTTCTCTGCGATTACTCATCAAAATATTTTCTAAAGTTGTCTAAAGTCAAGTCAACTCCTCCTTTTACGTCCTCAATCATGACCAAATCAGCTTCTAATCTGTCGTCAAAGGCTTCGAGACGAGCAAGAAAACATACCTCGGCTTTGCCGGTTAAAATTAACGATTTAGAGTGATTAAGCAAGTTCTTTAGTTCGCCCGATTTTTCAATGAAAAATATGCTCTCGCCGTACCATTTGTTCTTTATAGAAATCTCACCTATTACAATATTTGACAAGGTGTAGACGAATACGGCCGGACTTGCCGTTTCGCGATTCACATCATTTTGGTGGTTCACATCGGTTTCCAGACATCCATTTTCTGATTGAAAGACCATTGCAATCGCATCATCTCTCAGATTAGTCAGATCGGGACGTTTTGTCAGAATCAGCTCAACTGCCAATAAACCCAACTTGGATAACTGATCCATTTTATAGAATTTAGAATAATTCAGGTCAAGCCTTTTGTATAAACCTTTCAAAAAGTCAGTATCATCGCTTTCATAAAAAACCACCTCATTGATAGATGCTCGACCCTCTCTTATTCTACTATATGTTGTAAACTTCACACTCATTTTCGAATTAAGATTGAAGCATTTGAACCTCCGAAACCGCTGGCCGTTTTTAGAACCAGATCAACTTGTGTTTGAGTAGTCTCGGCTATTACATTTAATTCTTTTGAAGTTCCGGTTTCCTCAAATCCGATTGATGCCACCAAGGTATCCGAGCGCATCGATTGCAAACAAATCGCCGTCTCAACAAGTCCGGCAGCGCCGAACGTATGACCGAAATATCCTTTGAGGCTGTTGAGAGGAACGTCATTCATTCCCAGGCGATCAAAAGCAATGGCCTCCATTTCGTCATTGTAATCAGTGCCTGTGCCGTGAGCTGAGATGAAATCAATCTTGTTTTTGTTAATTCCTGTTTGCTCAAGTGTTTTCGTAACTGTCCTCACCAATCCCTCGCCCGTTCTGGAGGGACCGGAAATGTGATTTGCATCTGCACGGCTGCTTCCGCCAAGACATTTAAACGATGCCGTTTTGTAAATTCCATGGATACTGGAAAGTACAATGCTGCTACAAGCTTCTCCCAAATTTATGCCGGCCCGATTCTTATCAAAGGGTCTGCAAGGATAATCGCTCAAGGCGAAAAAAGATTGAAATCCGGCTAAAGTAAATTTTGAAAGTTTGTCTAATCCACAAACCACGACTGTATCAAATAGCCTGGATTCAATCAGATCGTGCGCTCTGA
>CAZCAD010000436.1:0-2982 GCA_964496525.1 uncultured Flavobacteriales bacterium
GACCAGGCGGTGTTTAACGTAACAGTTGAACAAGAAGTTAATGCAGGAACAGATGGCTCCACTGCGCAGTGTAATCAAGTTGGAACAACTGTAAATGTGAACACCATGCTCTCAGGAGCAGATGCCGGTGGAGCATGGACTGAGACTTCCGGCTCCGGAGCATTTACTTCCGGAACAGGAGTGTTAGATACGGATGGTTTACCGGCCGGAGTTTATACTTTCACTTATACAATGACAGCCGTTGCACCATGCTTAAATGATGTATCTGACTTCACTGTTACGGTCGAGCAAGAAGTATTTGCCGGAGCAGATAACCTGATTGATTCATGTAACTTCAGTGGAGCAATTGTTGATATCAATACATTGCTCTCAGGAGCAGATCCGGGAGGTACATGGAGTGAAACGACTTCTTCAGGATCATTTACTTCCGGAACAGGAGTATTTGATGTCTCAGATTTAACCGGAGGTGTATATACCTTTACCTATACAGTTTTTGGAGTCGCACCTTGTCCAAATGATGTTGCCACATTTAACGTAACTGTTAATGAAGTGCCGGTTATCGATCCGTTGTCAAACGAAGAATTGTGTGATGAAGATAACCTTGTTTCACAGTCCTTTACTTCAAGTACGGGTGGAACAATGTTTAACTGGACGAATCTGACCGGAGTCGATGTAGGATTTGGAACAGCAGGAACGGGAGGATCGATTGGATCATTCACCGGAAATACCGGTTCAACTCTTGATGAGACCGTAACTGTTGAAGTGACACCATACACCAGTGAATGTACCGGATTACCTCTTACTTTCACCATTACGGTTCATCCGATACCTCAGGTGATATTTAGTCCCGACATTACCCAGGGATGTGAGCCGATGCTGGTGCAGTTCACCAATTTATTCCCCGGTGTACCGGGCGCAATTTGCAACTGGACATTCGGAGATGGATCCACTTCAGGAACATGCGACCTGGTAAGTCACGAATTTAGTAATGAAGGATTCTACGATGTAGGGTTGACGGTGACAACAATTTATGGATGTTCAAACTCAGCGATGTATTCCAGCCTGATTGAAGTATATCCTCAAGCGGTGGCTGATTTTACCTATTCACCAACTGCGATTAACATTGGCGACACAAGAGTTGAATTCACAAATCTGTCAGAGAATGCCAGTGGCTACGAATGGGAATTTGGAGATTACTCTGCCAACTCAACTGATACCAATCCAAGTCATACCTACCCCGAGGTCGGTAACAAATCGTATGCAATTACCCTGACGGCATTTAGTCCCGGAGGTTGTGATGATCAAATCACGAAAATTATTAAGATTGATGATATCATCCTGTTCTTCGTGCCAAATGTATTTACCCCCGACGGTAATGGGTACAATGAGACCTTCAAACCTATCATGACTACCGGTGTTGACCCCTACGACTACCACATGACTATTTTCAACCGATGGGGAGAGATCGTATTTGAGTCTTACAACTATTCTTATGGATGGGATGGAACCTACGGAAGTCAAGGCTTAGTCCAAGACGACGTCTATGTTTGGCAAATCGAATTCGGTGAAACAATGTCCGATAAAAAACACAAACACAGAGGTCATGTGACAATTTTGAAATAGTAAACCAATAAAACCCTAAGAAGGGCTTATTCGGCCCCGATAAAATCGGGACTGAATTGGCCCTTTTTTTGTGACTAAAAAGCTACCAAACGACCACCGCAGACGTAAAAGTATTAGGCGATTTATTATATTCGATTGGAATGAAAAGTATAATCACACTTTTAATAGTATTCTGTTCCCCTCTTCTTCTTGCTCAGGTGAAAGAGAAGAAGACATTTTATGAGGATGGGACACTTAAAAGCATCGGTACATACGAGAACGGATATCGCCTTGGTGTTTATAAAACCTACTTTTCAAATGGACAGTTAGATCATGAAGGTCTTTACGAAAAGAACAAATTGAACGGCTATTATAGAGGTTTTTCAGAAGAAGGCGTTTTACTGCGCGAAGGACACTGTATTCAGGGTAACCCAGACGGATTATGTAAAGTTTGGTTTGACGATGGCGTGCTGATGTCAGCCACTAGCTTTTCTGCCGGATACAAGCACGGAACGAGTTTTACCTATTATCATAATGGACAAGTTCAAGTTGAAGAAACTCATCTCATGAATTTCCGAGAAGGTGTCCAAAGAAAATATAATGAAGCCGGCGTGCTGATCGCAGAAGGATATTTTAAGGACGATTTTCCGCATGGACATATGAGAGAATGGGATGATCAGGGAAAGCTAAATTCTGATGGACACTACGTATATGGTCGAATGGAAGGCATGCATCTCATCAGCAAACACAACGCTCCCATTCCGATTCAAACATATAAAAGTTCTTACCTGGATGGGAAAAAGGACGGTATTTGGCAAGCATTCTTTAAAGATGGTACACTCGCCTATGAGGGTTATTACGCAAAAGGCGAAAAAGTTGGTGTCTGGAAATACTTCGATGCAGACGGCGATATAAAGCGCGAAGAAGAATGGATAAATGGCCAGAAAATTACGCGCGTCGAATAAATAATATACCAATAAAAATTAGTTACTTTTGACCTCCCTTGGGGATGTAGCTCAGCTGGCTAGAGCGTTTGACTGGCAGTCAAGAGGTCGTGGGTTCGAGTCCCATCTTCTCCACTTGGAAACACTGACTTTTAGTTGGTGCTTTTGTTGTTCTCACTTTGTTTTACCTGCAAATTACCTGCAAATTTTCATGTGGAAGCTACAATTCGTAGCAAATGATTACAATTAAACTGACGCTTGACATCAGGCGTATTAAAAAGAACGGAGCCTATCCACTCGTGTTTCGATTAACGCATCATGGAAGTTCCCGAGACATACCTTTGAAGATTAATATTCAAAAATCAGAGTGGAACTTTGAATCTTCAACTTTTAAATCAAAAAAACTTACCGAATTGTATCAACCTATAATCGACCA
>CAZCAD010000437.1:0-2964 GCA_964496525.1 uncultured Flavobacteriales bacterium
GACCAGGCCGACCACAATTATTAAGGCACTAACACATAGGAGTCTTATTCTCATAAACTAGCTAACGTGCAAAATCAATAGAGGGTTGAGCCAAATCTATGAATTCAGATCAGTTTGGGTAAATTAAAGAAAAAATAGGGCGACTGTAACTTTTCATACCTTATAACGTCCTACAGACAGAAACCTTAAAATGACCGCAAGAGAGTATAATCAATGCGTGGACAATTTTTCCGATAATATTTATCGGTTTGTATTGAAGCATCTTAAGAATCAGGATGTTGCGCATGACGTTGTGCAAGATACTTTTGCCAAAGTTTGGGTAAAGCACGAAGAAATATCAGTTGAAAAGGCAAAATCATATCTCTTCACAACGGCTTATCATAGCTTGATAGACACCTTGAGAAAAGAGAAGTATATGGATGATGTGGAGAAAGTGGACGGTCAACAAAGCTCAGGTGCGGTTAAGGACATGGATTTGCAAAGAATACTGCATGAAGCGCTTGATCAATTGCCCGAGATACAACGAACCGTGATATTGTTGAGAGATTATGAAGGATATGCTTACGATGAAATTGGGGAAATTACCGATCTCAAAGAGAGTCAGGTAAAGGTTTATATTTTCAGGGCTAGAAAGAAATTGAAGCAAATATTGGTTAGTGTAGAAGCAGTTTTAGAATAATGGGAAAAATTAATTTAGATAATTACGAAGCCTACTTCCTGGATTTAATGGAAGGGAATCTTGCGGAAGATGATCGCAGAGAGCTCGCCGTATTTCTGAATTTGCATCCTGAGTTAAAAGCTGAGATGGAGGAAGATTTTGGAGAAGTTACCTTGGCTCCTGCCGAAACAACATTTGAAGGAAAATCGAATTTGAAGGCTTCAGAAGAGAGTTTTCCGATCAGTAAGAAGAACATCGAAGATCTAATGATTGCACACATTGAAAAGCAATTGAGCGATCAGCATGATGCATACGTTTTACAATACATTCATGATAACCAACTCGACAAAACATTAGCCGCTTACGAGTCGACAATTCTAAAAGCAAGTCAAAGTGAAACTTTTCTAAATAAAACAGCAGTAAGATCAGAAGTGATTTCGATTTTATGTGATGAGATCAATACCGACAATGTTGAAGATTATTTAATTGGATCAGTAGAAGGTACATTGACAGACGCTGAACAAATGGCTGTCTCTCGATATATTGAGAAAAATGATTTACAGAAAACGCTGGCCGCTTTCGGTCAAACAATACTGATTCCTGATACGGCGGAAGTGTTTCAAAATAAAGCTGCACTCAAAAAGCCAACCGGCATTGTCATTCCATTATACGCTAGCGTAGCAAGCGTCGCCGCAATTGGGCTCACATTATTTGGAATGGTTTGGAATTGGAGTCCAAATCCCGATCCTGTCGATGGAAATTCAAACAAAGGAACATTAGTTTCGGAGGAAGAAAATTCTGGACAACTAATCGATAAAATGAAGCCGTATTATAATGGAGACTCAGGAACAGATTATGTAGACGGTTTTGACTCTCCTTCGAATAATTCAATCGGAATTATTCCTGTCGACAATCAGTTGGTTGAAAATAAAGTTGAGGATCCGAAAATTGTTCCAATTCAAAAAGATTCTGTTGTTCCTGAAATCATCATCCCGGAAAATCTAAAAGAACCTGCCTACCGGCAAGACAGGGATGATGTGGAAATAGTGCAAGGTCCTGATCCGAAAATTGAAGTTGCTGATACAATTGCAACCGAGCCGGTTTATGAGGATGATATTGTAACCACCACTGTCGAGCGTGAAGAACCGCTAAAAGTGTTTACCAATATGGCAAGTAACCTTTTTAAACGTGAAGTAACCTTCACCAGAGACAGAGATACCGCCGATGATGAATACGTGGCATACGGCTTCAAACTTGGGAAATTCGAATTCCAACGAAAAAGATCGCGCAAGCTGTAACTTTTGAAACAAGTTAGCGTCCTACAATTAACAAAAACACACACAAAAGACAACGACTGAAGCTGAAGGGTGTATTTTGAAAAGTCCTATGCGGATACAACCGAAAATAGCTAGCCGAAAGTCACAAAAACACCAAGTATGAACAGATTAATGACAATCGCATTTTTATTCCTGGGGCTGGGAGTATTTGCGCAGGAAGAAGAAACAGAAACGAAGGAGTCGAAGGAGGAGAAAACCGAAGAAAGAGACACGACGAGATTCAAAATTGGAAATGTAGAATTCATTATCGTAGATCACGACACCCTTCCATCCAGAAAAGACAGGAAAGATCATGGAGAAAATTTCCATCACCATTCCGGTAAGCCGAGTAAAAATTCGTTGACCTACTGGGCTGGTTTTGATTTTGGAATCAGTATGTTGATGGATTGGAACAAAACCTTTGATCTGAATTCACCGCATCTTCAAATGGATCCGGCAAGCTCAGGTTCTTTCAGCATAAATTTTATGGAGCAAAGAATCAGATTGGTCAAAGACTATTTTGGAATCGTGACGGGACTCGGATTTACAAACCAACGATTCGGCTTTAAAGATCCATACTTGAGATTAGATGCCGACAACCTTTCCACTTACGGAACAATTGATTCATCATTAGTCTCAGGATTTTCGAAGAATCAATTGAGAGTGAATTACTTTAATGTTCCGCTTTTATTTCAGGTCAACTTTTCAAAAAAACCGCGTAAGAATTTTCACATCGCTTTCGGTGCTATCGGAAGCGTGCGAGTGAATTCGAACACCAAATACAAATACGAAGTACCTAACGGCGAGACAAAAAATAAGGAAAAAGGAAGATATAATTTGAATCCATTTCAGGTTCAGGCGACTGTGAGATTGGGATTCAGAAACTTCGGAATTTTTACAAACTACAGCTTATTACCTCTATTCGAAAAAGATAAATCGGAAGTCGCTTATCCATTAACGTTTGGCGCAAGTATACACTTTTAAAAAAGT
>CAZCAD010000438.1:0-2952 GCA_964496525.1 uncultured Flavobacteriales bacterium
TTTTTTTAATAATTCGTGATACAATTTCTCCGTGTCACCACATAAACGGTTATAGTGGAATTTATCTTTTACGTGATTCCAGCCATTTTGTGACATTTTTTGCCTCAAATTTTCATTTTCCACTAATTCCTTCATCCTCTCCACAAAATTTGCCTGATTGAAGTCTTTGATCACGAATGCCGAATCATTCTCCAGAACTACATCCCGAACCCCACCTACATCCGTTGTAATCACGGGAACTCCGGCAGCTTGAGCCTCTATTAAACTTACCGGTGTTCCTTCATTCAGGCTACTGAGGGCAACAATGTCTAAGCCGGCCAAAGCAATTTCAATATTTTTTATCCAAGAAGTGAATTCGAATAACTTTTGATCTAATTCTTTTTCAATTTTCTTAGCTTGTAGACCAAGCACCTGCCTCAATTCTCCATCTCCGATGACGAAGATTCGGACATTTTTGTCTGTATTCAAACACAGTTCACGAACGGCATCAAAAAACCATGTGTGGTTCTTAATTGGAACAAGTCGACCTATAATTCCGATTGTCACCGTTTCTGAATCGAGCTGATACTTTGATCTGAAATCAGCGCGTCGCTTTTCAGTATCAGTTCGGAACCTCTCCAGATCGAAACCCAGGGGAATGACTCTGATTTTGTCCTTATCCGCTATTTTGTGTACACCGACTAATTCGTTTTTCTGAATCGGTGAAATAGCAATTATTGCGTCGGATTTTTTAGCCAATTTTCGCTCAACGGACTTATAGAATGAAGTCTTGATCTTGCTAAAGTATGAATGAAATACATGACCATGAAAGGTGTGAATTACAAGGGGGACACCTTCTTTAAATGCAGCTGTTCGTCCCAATGCTCCCGCTTTTGATGCATGTGTATGTACAATATCGGGCTTGAAGTCGCGAATGATTCTTCTCAATTCTTTAAGTGCCGCTCTGTCAGCCTTGAAATTGAGTGAACGTTGCAAATTTTGAATAATTTCTACCTCCTGATTGTACTTTTCCGGGATGAACAGTGAATCCCCCTCATCTTCTTCATGGGTACCCCCAACTAATTTTGTTTCAAATTCATTGGAAAGGAAAGCCGACAAGAATGTAGCATTATAGGTCGGTCCACCTAGATTAAAGCGATTAATAATTCTGAGAACTCGTATCATTTCAAGAGCAAGGTCAGCCAGGGTTTAGTTAACAGCCTTTAAAAGTACGATGAATTGAATAATTAGTTCATGTAACGGTTCCACCAATTCTGGAAAACCAACAATGCCCAGACTAAATAGATCTTATCTCCGAAACGGTCATCCTTCCATGCAATTTTTAGCTCTTCAATGTATTGGGAATTAAAAAGACCCTGTTCTTCGAGATAATCCCTGGAGAATAATTCTGAATTCAATTGTTCCTTGAGTTCTAGCTCAAGCCACTCGTAAAGAGGGATTTCGAAGCCTTTCTTGCTTCGTTTTACGACACTTTCCGGCAGCAAATCACCAAATGTATCTTTTAGAATTCGTTTAGAACTTGATTTGTTTATTTTTTGATCCACAGGCAATGAATTGGCAAATTCAACCACTTCGTGATCAAGAAAGGGGGTTCTCACCTCCAGCGAATGCCCCATACTCATCATATCTACTTTTTTGAGCATATCATTTGGCAAGACCATTGTTTGGTCAGCCAAAAGAATATCATTCAGGTCGTTAAACTCGACATTGTTAAACAAATTAAGACCTTGATAAATCGGTTTTTTAAGTAAGTTCTGTCGATCGTCATCCTCAATAAAACAGCACCATTCCCAATACCTCACATCGGTATCTAAACGCATGCCACGTCTGAATTTTTGCAATTTGCGATTGAAGTCTCCCAAGCGATCACTTCGACTTGACTTTGACTTTTTCAGGGCGACAGCCGATTTCTTGATCAGCCACTCTTTCATGCCTCCCATGTTTGTTATTTCGAATTCCGCGCGATGCTTTCGATAGCCTGCGAAGAGTTCATCCGCACCGTCACCACTTAGGCAAACAGTAAGGCCCTCTGATGTTCTTTTCGATAACAAATACATTGCAAAAGCCGAAGAATCTGCGAAGGGTTCATCAATGACCTTAAGAAAATTGTCAAAGTTTGATGTAAAATCCTGTTTTCCGAGAATAAATGTGTGATGATCGCTTCCAATCTTATTGGCCACTTCCTCAGCAAATTTATGTTCATCAAAATAAGGGTGTTCGAAACCTACGGAATAAGTTTCGAGGTCAGGTTTGTGCTTTTTAGCTATGGCAGCGACAATTGAAGAGTCCAATCCACCGCTTAGGAAACTTCCAATTGGCACATCGGCTAAAAGTCTTTTCTCAACGGCCTCATTTAAAAGCAAATCCAATCTCTCCTTATTGTTTAAGTAGCCTTTTTTAATTGGCTGTTTATCAATATTATAATAAGTACTAATACTCACGCCATAATAACGAGATATTTTTAAATATTGTCCGGGAAGAACCTTCTGAACATGATTCAAAATAGACTCCGGTGCCGGAATATAAGTGAGCGAAAAATAATGGTTTAGCGCCTGGTCGTTGATTGATTTGTCAATGTCGAATTGAAACAGTGGATGCATTTCGGAGGAGAAGATGATTTTGTCATTATCCTCATAGTAATAGAGCGGTTTTATGCCTATACGATCGCGAGCGACAATTACCTCATTACTCCGCTCATCGTAGAAAGCAAAGGAAAAGCATCCATTTAACTCATCAAGGGCCTCTACCCCTTTCTTAACCAGTAAATGGAAGAGAACCTCAGTGTCTGAACTTGATTTAAAGCGAACACCTTCAGCCTCAAGGTTTTTTCTTAATTCGCGATGATTATATATTTCGCCGTTGTAAATAAGGCAGTAATCGCCTGTATCATCCATGAACGGCTGATTAGCAACCTCTGTAGTATCAATAACAGCCAGGCGATTATAGCCCAAG
>CAZCAD010000439.1:0-2946 GCA_964496525.1 uncultured Flavobacteriales bacterium
TATCTCAAGATGTTCCAGATCAATATCTTCTTCTTCATCATAAAGATGGATTAGCGGCTCGGCTAATGCTTTATTAGAAATCTTCTTATCCATCCACAGAAGAAGGGTCGGAAGCACAATGAGATTGGCAAACATCGCGATTCCAAGCGTCAGCGAAACAAGAATACCGAGGCCTTTGGTTCCTCCAAATTCAGAGAATGTGAACATCAAAAATCCAAAGAACAAGATGATAGAGGTGTAAATCATACTGGTCCCTGTCTCTCTTAGTGCGACCAGAATACAGCGTCGTAAATCGTGTTCATGGGCCTTTAATTCTTGCCTGAACTTTGCGAGGAAGTGAATCGTATCATCAACGGATATACCAAAAGCAATACTAAAAACTAATATGGTTGACGGTTTGATCGGAACGCCCATAAAGCCCATTACTCCCGCCGTACACAATAGTGGAATAAAGTTTGGGACGAGTGAAACCAATACCATTCTCCACGATCTAAATAGCAACGACATTAAAATTGCAATACAGACAATTGCGATACCAAGAGAAATAAATAAGTTAATCACGAGGTATTGCGTTCCGTTTGACGCAACAACTGAAGTTCCGGTGTAAATGACATCCCACTTATTCAGATCAATTGCCTTCTGTAAACTGTCGTCAAAACCCGCAGTCTCATAATATTCAGTTAAACTTGATTCACCCAAATAAAATGACTCCATTTTAGACGCATCTCCCTCAGCGTATAGATTAAAAAGATCGTTCTCCAAATATGCGTGCCGATTGTAGAGTTTAGAAAGAGCTGTCTCTTTTTTCTCCCCGCTGAGTTTAGAGATATTGGAATAAGCACTGTCCAAATCTTTTGCGTCCGGATTAATAATCTCATACATCTGTGGGGTCATACTGTCAACGAGAGCCTGTATTTCGTAAGATCCAATATCCCGGATCTGACAGGATATTTTGGTAATCATCTCGGTAGAATCCAGAAAGGCCCTGGAATTCGTACTCCCATCAGCGGAATTCTTTATGTAGTCCGCTATCCGAACCAGCTTCACATCGGTAGGAATTTCGTATTTCTCAGGATTATTATTGCTGTAGGCCATGTTTAGAACCTTTATTCCATCCACTGCCGAAAGTGATTTGGAAGTTGTATTAAATGTAGCCAGATATTCCTGCGCATCTTCAATTTCGTGAAGTCGTGTAAACCAGGTATTCTTCTTTTTAGTTCTGAGTAAAATATCAAACGGAATTGAGCCTCCAAAATTATCCTGTATAAACTCCAGATCGGTGGTAATTGGATCATCCTGTGGAAGGTCACCGGTAATATTTCCCGTTGCTTCAATTCGGGTCGCACCCCAAATCGCAATACCAACTACGACGACCATTCCGATATACACAAACTTCCTCTTGTACAGACTCAGAAACTCCAACCTCTCTACTGCAAGGTGCAGCCATTTTTTCTCTAAATGTTTCAGATGTTTTGCTTTCGGAATCTGAGAGTAGCTTAAAACAACCGGCAAGATTGTAATGGACAATAGAAAAACAGCTAAAATGTTTATTGATGCGATCAATCCAAATTCCGAGAGTCGTTCCGAATTGGTAAAAATGAATGTTGAGAATCCCAGGGCGGTTGTCAGGTTCGTCAGGAACGTTGCGTTACCTATTTTTTGAATGACTCTGGAAAGTGCTTTGGCCTTATTTCCATGATCAACAATTTCCTGATGATACTTGTTTATTAGGAAAATACAGTTCGGAATGCTGATTACAATTATCAAAGGTGGTATCAGAACCATCAAAATGGAAAGCTGAATGTTCAGGGCACCAATGCTACCCAAGGACCAAACCACTCCGATGCACACAACGATCATACAAATCGCAACAATCTTAAATGATCGAAAGAAGAAGTAGAGCAGGAGGGAGGTTACACCCATTGATATCCAAATAAAAAGACTGAGCTCAGCCTTTAGTTTGGCTCCTACCGAAACACGAATATGTGGCATTCCGGTAGCCCGAATCTCCCCTAAAACATCCTCATAATCCTCTCCAACTGCTTCGACTTCGAACAAAACATTGGCCTTTTTCATATCGCTCATAATGTCCTCCGATATAAAGCACATCATCAGTGAGGCATCAGTTTCTTTATTGTAAAGGAGACCGTCATAAAAGGGATTACTCCGAATCACTTTCTTTAAACTATCTACTTCGGCCTGAGTCTCCGGTTTTCGCTTTACGACCTTGTCAAAGTAAAAAACTTTGTCTTCTGTATTCTTTAGAATCTGAAATAAATGAGCCTCAGAAAAAACCGAATCTACCGCTTCAAACTCGCCAACTCTTTCTCCAAATTCATACCATGCCTGAAATTTTTCCAACGAATAAAGATTCTCCGTTTGGACGGCAAAAATGAGAAGGGATTCGCTCGAACCAAACGAGCGTTTTAACAACTCATAATTCCTTTTTGGCTCGGAATCCTTGGGCAACATAGTCCCATACTTGTTGTCGATTCGAATATTTGTGATTGCAAAATAGGCCAGAAACACCGTGATACCCAAGATAGAACCCAGGATCAGAATACGGTTTCGTAAGATAAATTGCGCTAGTTTAAACCACATTTATTGAGGCGAAAAGATCAATTTTCAAAAATAGTCAATCAAAATTTAAAAGGTGAATGAAAGGGCAATTATTGTGCCACATAGCGTCTTGTTTACTGGCTTTCAAAAGCTAATAACTTCTTGCGGATTGATCGCTTTTCCGTTTTTCCACAATTCGAAATGTAGGTGAGGACCACTGGTATTTTCGCCGCTATTTCCGACTATTCCAATTGGGTCTCCTTTTATAACGAGATCACCCGGTTTCTTAAGTGCTTGAGAACAGTGTTTGTAGACTGAAATGAGTTCGTTGGAATGTTGTATTACAATTACGTTTCCCTCTGAAGCGAGCCATCCGGTCAACACTAC
>CAZCAD010000440.1:0-2942 GCA_964496525.1 uncultured Flavobacteriales bacterium
CCTTAAAATAAGTTTTAGGTAAATTTACCCCGCACTAGCGACCTAAATGGACAAGAAGGATGGAAACATCGGAGGGTGAAACGCCACTTACCCGACTCGCCTGTCCAATTGTCTTTGGCTGAATTGAATTTAATTTTTCGACAGCTTCCGCAGATAAAGAAGATAATTTGGAGTAATCTGTTGTCAGGGGAATTTTTACATTTTCCAATCGACTCAATTTTTCGGCATTCTCTTCTTCTCTTACAATGTACCCTGCGTATTTAATTTGAATTTCTGCTTGAATTTTTGCATCAGGATTTATTCCTTCAATTGCCTCGACTTTATTTTTCAGATCCGATGAAGCGCTGATTAAATCATCGAGGGTTATATGCGGTCTCTGCAAAAGCATATTGGCTTTTACCTTCTGCTTTATTTTAGCTGATTCTTTTTCTTTTAACAATTCGTTGACTTCGTCAGGAGAAATTGAAGTTTTTGAAAGAATCTTCCGCACCTCAGCCGTTAATTGAATTTTCCTCCGAACACGATTAATTGCTTCTTCGGTGGCCAATCCAATTTCATGGCCAAGTTTGGTCAGGCGTAAATCCGCATTGTCCTGGCGAAGGAGAATTCTAAATTCCGCACGCGAAGTAAACATTCGATAGGGTTCTTCAGTGCCTTTGGTGATTAGGTCGTCGATCAATACACCAATGTATGCTTCAGAGCGTTTTAGCGTAAATTCTCTTTTATTATGCAGCTTGTTATGTGCATTAATACCGGCCATTAGTCCTTGCGAGGCGGCTTCTTCATAACCCGTGGTTCCGTTTATCTGCCCGGCAAAAAAGAGATTCCCGACAAGCTTGGTTTCAAGGCTATGGCCAAGCTGAGTGGGTGGAAAATAATCATATTCTATTGCATATCCCGGGCGAAACATCTTTACATTTTCAAAGCCGGCAATCGTTTTCAATGCAGCCAATTGAACATCTTCCGGCAATGAAGTGCTAAAGCCATTGACATATATTTCAACCGTATCCCATCCTTCGGGTTCAACAAATATTTGATGTCGGTCTCGTTCGGCAAAGCGGTTGATTTTATCTTCTATCGACGGACAGTACCTCGGTCCGACGGATTGAATTGCTCCGTTGAACATGGGAGAGCGATCAAATCCTGATCGGAGGATTTCGTGTGTGTTTGGATTGGTGTAAGTGATATAACAAGACCGTTGTTTTTCCAACCGTTTCGTTTCTTCTGAGAACGAAAACTTTTGAGGATTCTCATCTCCCGGCTGTTCTTCCATTTTAGAATAATCCAATGATCGTCCGTCAACCCGCGGGGGAGTTCCGGTCTTCATTCGACCCGATACAAACCCCAGCTCTTCCAACTGTTCGGTAATTCCATAACTGGCTCCCTCACCTGAACGGCCACCTTTAAAATTCTTTTCCCCCAGATGAATCAGGCCATTTAAAAACGTTCCATTCGTCAGAACAACTGCCTTGGCTTTTATTTCCTGACCCATGACAGTTTTGACCCCCTTGAGTTTGCCATCTTCCAAGATTAATCCATTAACCATGTCTTGCCAAAAATGAAGATTTGCAGATTGTTCCAACAACTTTCGCCATTCAGCCGCAAAAAGCATTCGATCATTCTGCGTTCGTGGCGACCACATGGCGGGTCCTTTAGAAAGGTTTAGCATTTTGAACTGAATGGCTGACTTATCGGTCACAATCGCTGATCCTCCACCGAGGGCATCTATTTCACGAACGATCTGTCCTTTTGCCACGCCACCCATAGCGGGATTACATGACATTTGGGCAATGGTCGCCAGATTCATTGTGACCAATAGTACATTAGACCCCATCTTGGCAGATGCGTATGCAGCTTCACAACCGGCATGTCCGCCACCAACCACTATAATATCGTAATCAGCTAACATTAATGAAATGTTTCACGTGAAACAAAGTTAAGAATGTTTCACGTGTAAGAATGTTTCACGTGAAACTATTCCGCAGACCCAAAGATTCATCCTCCATTTCTCGCATAAGCCGTTTCTCTTCTTCGGCTTTATCATCATAGCCCAAAAAGTGAAGTATGCCATGAACCATTACACGGCAAAGTTCATCCCAATCATTTCCATCGGAATACGCTCCGGAATTGTCCTTTACTCTCTCCCAGCTAATGAATATCTCTCCATTCAAACTAAATTTGTCGTTGTAATTGAATGAAATGATGTCTGTATCATAATCCTGGTTCAAATGTTTTTTATTGATATCACGCAAGAACTCATCATTGCAAAAAACATATCCAATTGAATCAATCTTAGAATTATTGATTTCAACAACTTTGCATAGCCACAAACTAAAAAATTCCGGATCAAAGTCCGGAATTTCAATATCTATGAAGTCGTATGTTATCTTACTCATTGGCTGAGGAAAATGTAATGTTCACCTTAGACCCGCCTTCCTCAAATTCAACCCCGTCTGACAGGCTCTTCATTAAGAATATTCCTCTTCCGTCAATCTTTTCTATATTCTCGGGAGCTGTTGGGTCCGGCACATTTTCAAAGTCAAACCCTGCACCTTCGTCAGAAACAGTGAAAACCACGTTTCCTTCTGTCTCATTAACGGATACTTTGACACGCTTTTCAAGAACACTGTGATTGCCGTGCACGATGGCATTGTTAACCGCCTCGGTAACCGCAATCAGAACATTGCCATAGCTGTCTTCGGTTAGGTCTAGATCATCACATACCGAGTCAATCATGGACTCGACTTCTGTGATATTTTCTAAACTTGATGCAATCTCAATACTTTGCATTTACTTAATCATTTACAGAGTTAAAATACTCGTTTACCAAGGTCTTATAATAGACTCTCAATTCAACGGGAAGTGACCGCAAAAACTCGACTTCCGCGTTCTTCTTCCTATTATACTCTGTAAATTTAATTAAGTTACCTTCCTGCTTATTT
>CAZCAD010000441.1:0-2933 GCA_964496525.1 uncultured Flavobacteriales bacterium
AATTTACGCAACGCTTGGCTCGTATGTTTGAAACACGAGTTTTTATTCTTTCACTAACCGAATCACGGCCTTCTTGTTTCCTGATTCAATAATCAATAAATAAACTCCCACAGGCTCATCAATTTTAAGATTCAACAATTGACCCTCTTTGTATGTCTTGCTCAGAATTTCTTTACCACTCAAATCTGTCATAGTTATCGATACAGTTTGGTAGTTTTCTCCTAAATCAATTGAAAAATTACCATCTGTTGGGTTAGGGTAGACTAGTAGTTCGTTGCCGAAATCGTTCTCTATTACGCTCACTCCTGTTACTGTATAACAAGTTGAAGTATCTGTGCATCCGCCATTGGTAATGATTACGGCATAATCACCATTAGCTGTGGCTGTGTATACTTGGCTGGTAGCTCCAACGATTGGTGTCATTGCAGGACAATCTAACCATTGGTAAGTCGCTCCAGCCTCGTCGGCAGTTAAAGTACTGCCCGTTTGAGTAACAGAAATCGCAGGTCCGTTAACTATTAAATCAAGGGTAACTGTAGAGTCACAGCCGTCGGCAGCTGTAAGTGTAAAAGTGGCTGTATTGTTACTAGCCGTATAGGTAATACCATCTATCCAGGTTATGGAGTCACAAGTTGATTGAACGTCTGTGGTGCTGTATCCAGAAGTTGCATTTACTTCGTTAATTACAGCAGCAGAAGCAAGCCAGTTTGAAGCTGCTCCCGTCAACGCAAAATTGTTTAACGTACCGTCATAACTTGTTGTAAAGTCTGGTAAGGTTGTAATACCAGTATTTGTTCCTCCAGCTGTACCCTGATTAAAATTGTAATAGGCCACTAAGTTGGTTTGTGCAACTGTGAATTCAGAATTCATGGCACCAAGAATTTCACATTCAGTTCTTATATCGTCCCAAATTCTTAATTCATCTAATTCACCTGTAAATGGTTGCGTACCGTCTGTTTTGGTTCCTATAGTCATCAGGTTGTCGACGCCTAATGAAGAACTTCCACCATCAGAAGTTGCCGCTAAGATTCCATTGATGTAGGTTTGAGTAAGTCCAGTACTAGCATCCCATACGCAGGCAACATGAGACCATATCCCCGTTGGTAAGGTAGCTGTTGTAGCCTCTCCGGTTACGTTGTTCACGTAGAAATAAATCTGATTGGTCGTGGAGAGTGACAAAGAAGCAAAATTTGTCGAATTCAACTGTGCAAAAACGACTCTGCAAAAAGCACTACCATTTGGCTTTATCCAGGCTTCTATGGTAAAGTCATTACTGCTAATGTCGTTAAATACGGTTGGAAGAGCAGCAGAAACGTAGTCGTTACTACCGTCGAAATCTAGTGAATTTCCAGGCGACTGGGCCCAGCCTGTATTAATCCCTAAAAATAGAATTGCAAGGAGTATATTTTTCATAATATTGAAATTTTCATTGTTAATCCCGTTTTAATGTTTGCCAACGTATTGCTAAAGATAGATCGTTTTAACATCTTAAACGATGCATCTTTATTTTGAAGTCCTAAGTTATTGATTTTAAACTGATTGTAAAAAGCATGGCCGGAGAGACTACGAACGCTTTCGTTATCCTTTGATAATTAGTGTTTTAAATTTCTGAAATTCGTTTGTTGAAACATTGTTGAGACTTCTATTTCAAATTATTAGGTCTAATCTATTCCGGTCTCCCCTGGTCCTCATCTGCGACGAGGGCCTACCTTATTTCGTCACTCCGGACGCAAACACCATTCCAACCAACAACCTTATAAATGTAAACATTTCTCTATTTTTGGCCGATGTCAGAAAAGTACAAGGCCATTGACAGTTCGCAGCCTGCATTCATCACATTTGCCCTTGTTGGTTGGATTGGTTTTCGTAAAAAACTTCGTATCGGAGATGCTAAGAAAAATAGGTCAAGGCGACTCAATTATCAAGGTCCCCCAGCCATCCTGATTAAGCTTTATAATTTCCAGGCTCCTTCCTCCATTAACTGATTTGTTTAATGTAACTTCATTTGGCCAGATAATTCCTTTGTGGGCTATGGCGACATTTGATATGCGTAATTTTTGAAGTTCTGTCAGATTTTTGATTAAGGGGTTTATGCCAAGCCAATTGAACGAAATAGCAAATTCAGTTTGTGACACTTTTCCCATTCGAATGGTACTTCCGACCCACCCATTATTTTGTAAATATTCTTTTATCATCTGTTGGCAGCGGTCTTTTGGCATTCTGTCGAGGCCGTATAAACTAAAATTATATGGCTCGGAACATGCCCACAATTCAAATTCCTCATTAAAAGTATACATAGCAATACCAACGGAATAAGAAGCATGTATGACCCGTATCTTGTCAGCAGTTCTCATATAAATATTACAACCGTTATCCTTTATGGTGTCATTCTCGTCATAGGTCGCCAAATATAAATTATACCGGTCGTGCATGGTATAGATCATTCTGGTCGAATCAAGCAGCAAACATGCAGCCTCTTTCCATTCCTCTAAATCAATGGTGCCATCTATTGTTGGTGTAACTTCTGTTGCGGGCACGAACAATTTCGGAGATGATATATCTGATGTGCTGGTTGCTTGACATTTAATGACAGCCGACAACGAGCAGAGATACACAAGTGCAATAATGCATATCACGCTTTGTGAGAGAAGGTGTGTTATAATAACTTTCTTAAACATATTCGTATTTCATAACTCTCATTTTGAGAGCCGTCAAGATACGAATTAGAACTGAACCATTGGACCGGAGTCCGCATTTCTGCTTCACTAAACTTCGCAGAAGGATGCAAGCTCGGAGAAGCCAGGCGAGGGAGCGAAGGTGGAGCCACCGACGACGCTATCGCTTGTCGGGACTCTCACAAATGCTACTCCCGATAAGTCGGGATTGATTTTCCGATAATAACGAGAAACAATTTTCAAATTGCAACATCGATC
>CAZCAD010000442.1:0-2930 GCA_964496525.1 uncultured Flavobacteriales bacterium
AAGCTCCTTGGTTGCCCTATAGACAAGCAATAGGGAAGTAAAGGGCTAATCCGTACCTTTGATATGGAAGCCAGCAAAAAAACACTTGTATCCTGAACGGGAATGCTATTTTCGACATCTGCCCATCCATAAGATTCTATCCAAACGATTTCACCATCTTTGACGATAAGTGTTGACATACCCGGAATTTTCTCTAAATCCATCTCACCAATGATGAATGCATCAAGAGCCGGGCTCGGATTAGGATTTTGGCTATAACCAACTACACTATAACCAATAAAAGCTATTAAAATCGGGAATAGAAATAGAATCTTCGAAAGCATAAATCAAATTTAGGAAATTTCTCAGGCTTATCAATTATTCGAGAAATGTTTTGGATGAATAAGAACCATTGATATTCCGTTGAATCGTTGAAGCGATGGCGGCTATAAGGAGTGCAAGAAAGTCCTTTCGTTACATTGTCAGTATTCTTTACTAAATTAACGGGACTACCTTCATTAAAACCGATGAAAAAAATAATTTTTTGTCTCATCATTTTCGGATGTACCTTGAGTTTTGTTACGGCCCAAAAAGGAAGTATAAGTGAGGCTGTTGAAGGTCAATCGTATCGGGTCAACTTGGATACTGAAATCGATGGGCAACCGCAGCATTTCATTAATTCAAATGGGGATTTGTACTTGGCTTTCTATTATGGTTCCAGATACCATATTCACAAATACAACAGTGATTTGGATTTAGTGAAATCAGTCGAATATAGTCCTTACGGAATCAAAGGAGTAGTTGGCGATGTAGAGTTACTGGATAATTTCATTTACCAAATGGGAGATAATCTGGTAATAGTGACTGAGCGTGTCCGACGTTTGGCAAATAAACGAACGAGATTAGCTATCTTTTTGGACAAAGACTTGAAGGAATTAAACGGAGGCTGGCAGGAAATTATCGAATATGAGGATGGCGAAAGAGCCCTAATCGGTAGCTATGCTCCCTTCAGAGAACTCAACAAATTAGAGCATTTTCACGCCAATTCTTCTGGTCTCGTTACACTTCATATGCACTATCAAAAAATCCCTGAGGGTGAAGCAAAAACGCATCTGGTCTCAAGATACAATCCCGAGGGCGAGAAGGTCTACGATAAGGAAGTTAGTTTTGATCAAAGTCAAGGGAATATTTTTCTATCAAAAGGTTTGTTGATTGACGACGGAAGCTTCATTTATTTTGGACAACAAGGATAACACGATTGTTTTATCGTGTTATCCTTGAAAACGGGGACGAGATCGAAGATGATCTTGGATTCGATGAAGGCACTTTTATCATGTTCGAGGTGGTTCCCGATCCCAATGATCCGGAAGCGGCCATGCTCTTAGGTCTGGATGAAAAATTGAATTTGGCAATCTATTATTTTCGATTTTCCGGCTTTGACGAGTATGATGGATTTAATGGTGAATCGGTGGTCCCCGTGAGCTTAGGCGAAACAGCAGATTTTTATATTTCGGATATAAAAGGTGAATTTATTGATGATAAATTTTACGCCGGTGCTATTTGCTGGAAAGGTGGATTTCGTGAGGGATATACCAATCAAAACATGACCCATGTTATGGGCATTATGGCCGACTTGAAGGGTCCGAAGATTAAAACGGACATTGTCAGCTCACCGGCAAACCAATTAATTGATGACTATGGCAAAAAAGACTATAAACCAACTCAGGTCTCAAAAATTTTGGAGACAGATGTTCTTGATGGCCAAATTTATTTCAAGATCAAAGAGTACGGCGGTATGTACGGGGCGACCGAACCTTACGGTGCGTTCAGATATACTTATCTCAGGTACGGAACGATTTTTATCGATATTGAAAATGATGATGTCAAGCACATTGATGCAACAGGTTCGATGATTGGTCAGACGATCAATGAAGGTGGGTCCCTGGCATATTATACCGTAGAGCACGATAAATCAAACAAACTGTATAAAAAGACTCCTTATGTCGTTAAGAGAAACTACTATCACGATGGTGAACTCAAAAAGAAAGATATTTTTCATTTAAACGACTTTCTTAAAGGGAATGAAATTGTTCGAATCATTGGTTATCATACGGATGATGAAGGCACTCGATATATGTATGCCATGCGTCCCAGATCGAAATATGAACTGCTGAAGATTAAGTTGCCGGATCGGGATTATTAAAGACCAAATATCGATCACTCAATGAGGGTGCTTCTTAGGATTCTTCGGAACAGGATCATGCCCCATTCCTCCCCAAGGGTGACATGAGCTGATTCGTTTCGTCCCTAACCATATCCCCTTTACAGCCCCCCATTCCTTGATTGCCTGAATCAGATAGTTCGAGCAAGTCGGATCATACCGGCAAGATCGCGGTAGAACCGGAGATAAAATCCACTGATACAATTTAACCGGAATGATAAATATGTAATTCAAAATCTTCACTACCTCACATAAGATTCGCGAATTACCAAAGCAATCCAATCATCACCTAATTTGATGTAGCCCTGATCATAACAAAAAAAATAACGCCCGCCTTTCTTGGTTTCGTAAATATTTGTAAAATAGGCAAAGTTGAATCCTTCCTCCATTAAGACAGAGCCTTTGATCTTGGACTTCCCATTGGGGTTAAATTTGAACAGAATTCTCCTGTTTTTTCTTAAAATATGATTGACCCGACGCATATAGTTGGAACTATCTCGGTTTTCTTCGTTATGTTTTGTGTTACGACAGTAATCCGAGCAGAAACGCTTGTCAATTCGACCAAACATTTCCGTTCCACACTGCTGACATTTTCGTACTTTTTTATCTTCGGACATGGTATAATTCTTGGACAGATTGATATGTAAGAGAGCGATACTTTCTTCGTATCTTTCAGCTAAATTAAGAATAAAACAATGTTACCTGAGTTTGGTAATGGGTTAAAAAGGTA
>CAZCAD010000443.1:0-2892 GCA_964496525.1 uncultured Flavobacteriales bacterium
AAATACAAAAATTACTTCTACTTACCCGACACAACACACTTAACTTAACACTAGAATCGAAATCGAGCGAATCCAAATGCCGCTGAGATGGTTGGTTTGTTTTGTGTAAAGAAAGTAACGGCATCTCTCGAGGCTATGCCGAACTCATAAGAACCTTCACCCAATACAAAGTTGACTCCCATCGGAAGCTGATAGTCGTAGCCGCCTCCACCCGTCAATCCCAGCATTAAAATAATTTTACCGCCAACCAGTTTTACATCACCACCAAGACCCCACGCAAATCCATTAACCGATCCGGGGACATCGTTAAAGGGTGCAATCATTTCAGCACCGATTTCTGCCAATTTACCCAACTCAATACTGGCTCCAAAACGCAATGTTCCCGGCAATGTCATCTTGTATTCTTCTTGCCCACTAATCTGTAAAAGTCCACTTTCCTCCAACATTTCAGGAACCGCATTGGCAATGTTCATATCATCCAATCCGTCCTGATAATAATCAATTACCAATGAATCACCCGCTGTGTAAACGTTTCCGTCCCATGTCATAGATCCAATGTTCGTAACTGAGGCAGCGATGTGCAGGATATTAAATAATTCCGCATTTACACCAAAGTCAAGTCCGAAACCAGACCCTACATTTTTTCTCCAAAAATTACTTGGATCACCTGCAACCGCCGAAGGGTTTGAGGCAATCGCAGCAGGACTGTAGTTTAAGTCGAAAGATGGACTAAAGGCAGAAAATAATTCAAAACTCCCGTCATCATTCAATCCCATATCCATCATTGCGATTCCTTCAATGTATTTCGCTCCGACTCCGGCGTAAAGAGTGAAAACTGAATCAACATTTAAGAGTTGCCGACCATAGCCGATATGATACTCGCGTGTCATGGATAGTCTTAAGTAGGTATCTCCTAAAATATCCGAAATCCTCAAAGGAATTGATGCATGGCCACCGAGTATATTCTGTGCTTCTGCAGGAGTTAGAATAGTGTCCTTAGGAATCTGAACCGTATCTACTCCGTTCCAATAATTGTACTGATCAAAATAGTCGAACTCCGCCCCCTGGAATAACATTTTAGACATATCGTCACTTAAGCCGGACGACCAGGTAGCCCGAGATCTCATAGAAAAGGCAATTCCGCCAAATTTCTCATGCTGAAAGGCAAAACCGAACATGCCATAATCAAAATTAAATGAAAAGTCATCTGCAAATCCTTGGGCGGCTTGCAGTTTTTCCGCATCAGATAAGGAATCTAAAGATCCGGAGCGAATTACACCCCAGATACTCTCTCTCAAATCCTGTTTTGACAAAGACGCAGAGTACATTGAAATTCCAAACTCTGAGGAGCCCGTCGTGATTTTTTTATCCTCATAACTCTTCCAGCCCAAATTTGCCGGATTAATACCAAGACAATGGTAATCCGTCACAAATGTGGACGCAACTCCCTTACCGGTTGCAGGATAAGCGATGAATTCGTTTTGTGCCAATGAAACTGTCGTACTGACGGTAACAAGAATCAAGATCAATCTCTTCATAGGGTAAACTCTTAAAAAAATGCCATAAATGATTGGTTTATGACGCATTCAAGTTATGTATTAATTCCTAGACATTATAACAAAGGATTTGTATATAGGTGAAAAGTACTATTTTTTTATTAGCCAAGGCATTTTTGAGAAGCATAGCCACAGTTATGGTTAGAGAAAATAACGCAGGCTAATGAAAAAAGAGTTTTTTTGCCATGCGAATTCTTTGTTATAATGCCTACTTATTCGCCAAACTTGTCAATAACCTCCTTGGTGACACCTGTGTTCGAAAATCCTCCGTCATGAAAGAGGTTTTGCATGGTCACATATTTGGTTAAATCGGAAAACATGGAAACGCAATAATTGGCGCAATCCAGGGCCGAAGCGTTGCCAAGTGGCGACATTTCTTCAGAATAAGAAATGAATTTGTCAAAGCCTTTTACACCGCTACCGGCTGTCGTCATTGTGGGAGATTGGGAAATGGTATTGATTCTTACTTTATTCTTCACTCCATAATGATATCCGAAGCTACGCGCAATCGATTCAAGATAGGACTTGTTATCCGCCATATCATTGTAATCGGGGAATACTCTTTGAGCAGCGATATAGGTTAATCCGAGAATTGATCCCCACTCATTTAAGGCTTCTTTCTTGAAGGCGGCTTGGATGGTCTTGTGGAACGACAATGCCGAGACATCCAATCCCTTCATTGTCCAATCATACTTTTGGTCTGTATAATGTCTGCCCTTTCTGACATTGATAGACATTCCGATTGAATGCAAAATGAAGTCGAACTTCCCTCCGAAATGCTCGATGGCCTGATCGATCAAGTTGTCCAGCTCCCCTTCATTGGTAGCATCGGCTGGAATAATCGGGGCATTTAACTTTTCTCCCAATTCGTTAATCGCTCCCATTCGCATCGCTATCGGCGCATTTGTCAGAACAATCTCAGCACCTTCTTCTACTACCCTTTCGGCTACAAACCAAGCGATCGATTGGTCATTCAGTGCGCCGAATACAATTCCTTTTTTTCCATCTAATAAACCCATAAGTATTGCTTTATGCTAAGGCCGCCAAAGCAGACCCGCCTACCCTGAGGTAGGGCAAACAAAAATAGAACTAATTAATGATTTCATTAGATTAGAAGACAGACATCATCTTGAGCAAACCTGCCACTAATCCCACGGCTCCAAGTCCCCAACAAATAAATGCCCCCCACTTAAGTCCGGTAGCCGCCGATCCTAATCCACTCACAAGCTCATCCTCGGATTTTGTCGATACAATAAATGGCTGCTTCTTATCCTGTGATTTTGACACGTACAAACGACCATCCCGATCATTTGCATCACCAAGTACGTACAAACGA